>JANOSQ010000610.1:0-6142 GCA_031415915.1 Fimbriiglobus sp.
GGGGTGGCCTTCCCCCCTCTGTTTTTATCGTCTCGTTTTTTGTGGTGCTGCGGGGGCGGCCCCCCCCCCACCGCTCGGGTAGATCTCATCGAGTTCAGCGCATCCCGATCCCCGATCAAATGCACCCGCCCCGACGCTCGCTCCGCGCTCAATTCCACGGTCGCCCGGCGACGCAGGTCGTTCAGCACCGACTTCGGCACCATCGCCTCGGCGGTAACTTCGATCGCGCACCCGGTCAGTGCGAACGGGGTGTCACCGAGCCGGCCGAGTTGCTCGCGGATCGTCTCGGGGGTCGTCGGCTGCTTGTTCGCCACCGCCAGCGGCCCTGGCCACGACACCGTTGCCGAATGCTCGTCATCCGAGAGTGTCAACGTCAGCGAACCGCCGAGTTCACCCGACAGCCTCGCGGAGACCGGTACCCGACGCACCACGCGATCCTGGGAATACGTCTGCTCCAAGCGCTTCCGCAACGCGGGGTCGTCGGTCTTCCACACTTCGCAGCCGACGGTCACGCGGGACAGATCGAGCGAGTTTGTCTCGAACTTGAGCCCGACGAACTGCCCTTGCAGAACCACCTCCCAAACGCGGCCACCCGGTTCCTTCTCCTCGGGCCGGCCGAGGTCGAACATCACGCCGTCGCCCGGCTTCACCAAGTCCGGCACCCGCTCGGCCAACTCGACGCGCACCGTCGAACCGATCACGGCGATGACTTTGCCGAGCAGGATCCCCCGGCTCTTCGGCACCCGGCCGCGCACGAGCTTCTGGTGATTCACCCCTTCCAGAAACCCCGGCGTCAAGCCCCGGCTGAACGTCTGCGCGAGGTCGAGTTCTTCCCGGCGCGTCAGGTGGAAGTCTCGCTCCGCCAGGGCCGCGTCGATGGCGCTGCGGTAGGTGCTCGTCGTCGCGGCGACGTAAGGCCCGCCCTTCAACCGGCCTTCGATCTTGAAGCTGATGACGCCGGCGCCGATGAGCGGCGCGATGAGGTCGTAGGCCGCGAGATCCTGCGGGCTGAGCAGGTACGCTTTGTCGCCGAGGTCGCGCACCTCACCATCGACGAGCATCTCGTAGGTCATCCGGCAGGCTTGGGCGCACTGGCCGCGGTTGGCGCTGCGACCGCCGAGGGCTTCGCTCGTCAGGCACTGGCCGCTGTAGGCGACGCAGAGCGCCCCGTGGATGAACACCTCCACGGGCACCGTTGTTCCGGCGGTGACTTTGCGGATGTCGTCGAGCGAAAGTTCCCGCGCCAGCACGACGCGTTCGACGCCGAGTTTGCGCACGAACTCGATCCCGCGCGGTTCCGTGAGCGTCATCTGCGTCGAACCGTGGATCGCGAGCGTCGGCGCCAAGCGGCGGATCAACGCGACCAACCCGAGATCCTGGACGATCACCGCATCGACCCCGGCCGCGGCGATCGATTTGACGAACTCGACGACTTCGGGGAGTTCGTCGGTGAAGATGAGGATGTTGAGGGCGACGAACCCGCGGACGTTGTGGGCGTGCAGGTAGCCCATCACCTCGGGGAGTTCGTCGAGCGTGAAGTTGGCAGCACGGGCGCGGGCGTTGAACGAAGAGAGGCCGAAGTAGACGGCGTCGGCCCCGTTGGCCACGGCGGCCCGCAGTGCTTCCCAATCCCCGGCGGGGGAGAGCAATTCGGGCCGTTGCGAATGGGGCGGAGGGGTCATCCCTCAATTGTAGCGGGATTCACTTCGCGGGCGCCCCGCCGAACTGCCCCTCGGCGGTGGCGAGCTTGGCCCGCGCTTGGTGCCAGAGCATCGCCGCGGCGATCACGTCCGACCGGGCGCGGAGCGTCTCCAACTCGGCGGGCACTTCGAGGAACGGCCCCTTGGCCATCTTTTTCACCTCGGCGAGTTTCGACTTCTGCTGCTCGGCGCGCCAGCGGGTCAACCCGACTTGGCGCGTCTGCTCGTTGAGCCCCGCCACGGCCGCCCGCACTTCGTCCGCCGTGGCGCGTTCCTTCTCTTCGATCAAGCGGTAGAGTTGCTGCCGGCGCACCGCGACTTCCGCGGCGGTCACGGTGTCGATCGCCTTCGCCCATTCGTCGACCCGGCGCTGGAAAAGCCGGGCGACCAAGACGTGATTCTCCCATTTGGGCGGGTTCACGATGGTGCCGTTGCCCACCAGCCCCACGGCGCCGGGAACGCCGCGGAGGTATTGCTGCACGCTCGGTAAGGTTTCGGGCGTCAGCCCCAGATAGGCGGTGCGGAGTGCTTGCAAGTCGGCCCGGCGCTCGAGTGCGACTTTCACCGATGCTTCCGCATCGACGGTGGCCGAACTCACGGCGAACTCGCCCGCGGGAAGCAGGCGCTCGACCATTTGCGACGGCAAACCGAGACGCCGTTTCAAGTCGGTGTCGAGCAACTTCGCACCCAGCTCGGCCTGGCCGAGGATCGCCAATAAATTCGCCCGTTGACCGTCGAGTTCTTCCAGTTCCACGGGCAAGCGGGCGCCCTCGGCTTTGGCTTTCTTCGCGGCTTCCCGCAAGGTTTCGAGCCGCTCGATCGAGATTCGCAAGAGATCGAGCCGGCCTTCGACATCGGCGAGCCGGTAGAACTCGTCCACCGCTTCGCCGACTGCTTTGTTGCGGGCGTCGACCGCGAGCAGCGCCCGCACTTCGCGGAGCAGTGCCCCGTCGTCGCCCGTCGCTTGCCCGGACGTCGCCGCGAGCAACTGGGGGATTTCGCTTTCGCGCCGGAGTACCGTCGGCAGCGCCGCCCGCTCGGCCGCGAGCTTGACGACCGTCGCCTCGACGAGTGGCGCCCGAGGGGCCACCGGCAGCAGCGCCGCGGCCGAAAGGGGGTCGAGGATCGGGAGTTTGCCGTAGTCGGGTTCGAGCGCGGTCGCGGTCGCCGGGGGCAACTCGCTCGGCCGGGTCGGGCCGGCGGGCGTCTGGCTCGGCGAGGTGATGCGGACGTTCGGCGCACGGCACCCCGCCAGAGCGACGACGCCGAGGGTGGCCCAAGTTCGCCAAGTGAACCGCATGGATGGACGACCCGCGCTTGTGAAGCTCTTCCGAGTCTATCGACTGTTCGGGTCGCGCCGGTTGAGCATCATTCGCCGGAATTGGCCCGTTGGACTATCGGGTCAGACCGTCCCGTCGGAGCTCGGCGTCCGTGATTGACCAACCCGACTCGAAAATGATTCCAGCCCAGCGTGCCCCACCCTACCGTGCTAGGGCGGGCAACGGTCGGATGGTCGTCCGCGCGCTCGTGGCCGACGCCGGTTCTACACCATCATCGCCGTGAAAAAGGGTCAAGGCGATAAATGCCTCGGGTTCGCCGAGAAGTTCTTCGAGCTCGTTCACGGCGACCGCAACAGCACCCGCAGACCCGCTGGAAAAGAAGTGAGCCCCGTCTCCGCGAGGAAGAGTGCCCCGGCGTTCGGGCAGCGTGCCCGCATCTCGGCGGGCATCCCTTCGGTCGCGGTGGTCAGCAGCAGTTTCACGCCGTCGACACTTTGGAATAAACAGGGGCAGGTCACCCGGGGGGAACCGGGCGTCGCCCATTCTTCGAGGGCTTCACCCGTGAGCAAATCGTAGCGCACCGCGAGGCCGGCCTCGGCGAAGGCCGGGTTGTAGAAGGCGATAATGACGGTGCCATCGCCGGCGTCGCACATGCCGTCGGGGAAGTCGGCCCGGCCCCGCAGGTCGATGGCGATGCCGTCGTCGGTCAACGTCCGAGCGTCCGCATCGAACCGGTAGCGCGTCACCACTTTGCGCGGCGTGTCGATATCGAAGAGCGTTCGACCGCTCCCCGCGAACACTTTCCCGTTCGAGCAGGTCTGTCCGCCCGCGAGGAGTGTCAGCCGATTGTCAGCGGGGGTGAACAAGTAGAGCGAAGCGATCGGTTCCTTGAACTGCGTGTCCTTAGTGCCGAAGATCACGGCGGTCCCGTCGGGCGAGATTTGCCCGTCGTTGATGATGACGCGCGGGTCGGTGCTCGGCAGCATCGCCTGTGGCGTCCACAGGCCGATTGCGGTGTCGTAGACGCCGACGACGTGGTCGATGCCGAGCAACCACTGCCCGGCCCGATCCGTCGGCAGTGCGAACCCCGGCCGGCCGGGGAGTTCGTGGAGAATGACCGATTGCGGATCGCCGAGGTCGGCTTGGTACAATTGCCCCGACGCCGCGCCCGGAGCGGTTTGGATGTTCACCCAGACCACGGATTCACCGACGACGCGCGGCCCCTCGGGGAGGAAGCGACCCTCCTCGGCGACCGGATCGAACCAAACGCGGGCCGTCGTGCGGGGGAGCGGCATGGAGACGATCCTCGGAGTCGGAACGAAGATTAACCACAGAGGCACAGAGACACAGAGAAGATAAGATCTTGTTCTTCTCTGTGTCCCTGTGCCTCTGTGGTTAATCTTCGTTCTTGGGAGCACGGACATGATACTCGCCGGCAAGCGGATTCTGGTCACCGGCAGCAGCCAAGGCATCGGCCGGGCCGTGGCGGAGGCGATGCTGCTAGCCGGGGCGAGCGTCTCGCTGACTTCGCACCTCCCCGTGTCGGAGGTGGAGGGATGGCCCGAGCTGCAGCGCGCCCACGACGGTCGCTGCCACTACTTCATCGCCGATTTCAGCCTGCCGGATGCCGCGAGACCGCTCGTCGAAGCCGCGTGCACCGCCCTCGGAGGCATCGACGTGCTGGTCAACAACGTCGGCACTTTCCGCGAGCCGGCGTTCCTCGACCTCACCGAAGCCGACTTCGAAGCGATCTTCCGCTTGAACGTCTGGAGCGCCATGAGCACGACCCGAGAAGTCGTGAAGCGCGCCGCCGGTCGCGGCGGACGGATTCTGTTCACAAGTTCGCTCAACGGTACCCGCTCCGAACCGGCCCACACACTCTACGACGCCAGCAAAGGGGCCATCGACGCGCTCACCCGCCAGCTCGCGGTCGAACTCGCCCCGCTCGGCTTCACGACCGCGGCCGTGGCGCCGGGCTTGGTCGAAACCCCGTTGACCGACTTCGGTTTGAAATCCTCCCCCGCCGAGCGGGAGCAAATCCTCGGGCAGATTCCCCTGCGGCGGATCGCGACGGTCGAAGACATCGCCGGCTGGTTCGTCTTCCTCGCCAGCGACGCGGCCCGGTACGCCACGGGGATCGTCATCCCCGTCGACGGCGGCTTGAACGCGCAGCAGATGGCGGTGCGACCGATCGGCTCGGCTGAACTTTCCGTGCGCAGCCCTGGCGACCCGTTGACCACGTGAGCGCGGCTCGGCCGCCGATTCCGGTACAATTGCACCGGCATACTGCTTGCTGCACAACGATTTCCCCACAACTTGGAGGTTGCCGCCGATGTTTCGATTCGCCCCGCCGCTGCTCACACTCGCCCTCGCCCTCGCCGGGGCGATGCTCCTCGTTCCGGCAACTCCCGTCCGCGCCGCCGAGGTGGCGCCGAAGCCGGATGATCTCAAAGCGAGCCTCGACAAGGCCCACGCCTTCCTGAAGTCGAAGCAGGGCGAAGACGGCAGCTTCCTGCCGAAGTTCGGCCCCGGCGTCACGGCCCTCGTCGCCGCGGCGCTCGTGAAAGCCGGCTACGCCCCGGATGACGCGGTCGTCTCCAAGGCGATCAAATACGTCGAAGGATTCGTGCAGAAGGATGGCGGGGTCTATTCCAAAGGGCTCGAAAACTACACCACAGCCCTCGCGGTTGTGGCGTTCACCGAGTGCAACAAAAACGGCAAGTACGACAAGGTCATCGCGGCGGCGCTGAAGTACGTCAAGGGCGTGCAGGACGCCAACGGCGCCGACGACAAGGAACTCAAGTTCGGCGGCGCCGGTTACGACGGCAAGTCCAAGCCGGACACCAGCAACACCGGCTTCTTCATCGAAGCGCTGATCGCGGCCGGGGCCGGGAAGGACGACCCGGCGCTGAAGAAGGCGCTCACGTTCCTCAGTCGGGCGCAGAACCTCAGCGGCGAGTACAACGATCAACCCTTCGCGAAGAAAACCAGCGACGACGACAAAGGCGGCTTCGTCTACAACCCGTTCGACCAGGACAAAGACAAGAGCGAAAAGAGAACGGAAGTCGGCGGCCTCCGCAGCGAAGGCGGCATGACGTACACCGGCTTGAAGAGCTTCCTCTACGCCGGTGTGAGCAAAGAGGATCCGCGCGTGAAGGCGGC
>JANOSQ010000611.1:0-2032 GCA_031415915.1 Fimbriiglobus sp.
TGGCGGTGGTGGAACTGGCCGAGGCCGACGCGTTGGCGAAGGAGATTGCGCTGGCCGCGTCCGGCTCAAAACTCAAGAGACCGCTACCCGTCTATCTGTTCGGAGAGTACCGGCACGAGGGCCAAGGGGCCAAACGCACCGTCGTTCTCCAACTCCGCGCCGAGCGCGGCGGCAAAGCGATCGAGAAGCCGACGGCGCTGACCGTGGCTCCGCCCGCGGCGCCGAAATCGTTGCGGGACTGGGCCAAGGGCGTGCTGGACGCACTGGCGAAGGACGACCAGCCCCGCCCGGCCACCGACGTGAAAACCGACGCGGCCGTGCTTGCCGAGCGATCGCGCATGCTCGCGCGGATGCAGAGCGTCGAAGACTCGCTCGCCTTGGCAGAGGCGAGCCTGTTGCTAGATGCGGAACGGGTTGAAGTTCGCGCCCACGCGGTGAAAATGGTCGCGATCTTGGCGCGGGAAGCGTGGCTGAAGACGATCCCACAGCAGCTCCACCTCGGACCGACAGTGCGGCTCTACCGGCGCGGCCTACAACACCTCGAGGAATTCCACAGGCTCGGAGGCAATCCCGCCGACCATCGGGGCTTGGGGGGCGCGGACACGATGAACGACTTCAGGCTGGTCGGGGGAGCACTCGAAATCCGCGACCGCACGGCCGCCAACCAAGTGCTGATGCTCAAGGAGGCCCAGCTCGAAGAACGGGAAACCTTTTTCCGGATCATCCCCATGCTCATGAAGCTCAAGAACGGGGAAGAACGGACGTACATTTGGACCGCGGTCAAGCACCTCGCCCCCGCCGAGAAATACGCGGCACTCGAAAAAATCGTCGTCCAATACGCCGATCTCCCGGACCCGGTCAACCGGGGCGTGTCGTACATCGGCCAAGGCTATCTCGTGCCGCCGGATGTCTCGGCGTTCCGTGATCTACTCGCGCGCTTCGCCGCGTCCAAGGATCCTGTGTACCAAGAGATCGCCGGGGTCTTCAAGGTTCGACTCGACAACACGTTCGTGATGCCGATGGCCAAAGTCAGGGTCGGACCCGGTCCCGACGGCGTGAAATTCAATCCCATTGCACTGACCGTGGTGCGGGCCGACCCGGGCAACTCTCCGCTGTGGTTTACCGGGATCATGCCCACCGCACCCGGCGTCGATGTCCTCTGGACGCACGACTCGTTCTACGTGATGAAGAACAAGGGCGAGTTGAAGTTTGTCTGGAAAGCGGCCAACCCCGGGATGTTGTGCCGGGTCACGACCATCGCCTTCGACGGCAAGTACGTCTGGGCGACGCTCGCGCGCCGCAAAGCTTCCCCGGCCGTAGTCGTGATCGACCCGGTCACCGAAAAAGCGTGGGATATCGGCATGACCGAGGGGTTGCCCCAGCCCCCCGAAAAGGAATTCTCACAGGGCTTCGAAATGATCGCGACGTCGGTCGTGGCACTCGAGACGGGCCGGGCCTGCTTGGTAGGGTCGTTCTCCGGCCGGGCGTGGATCGCGACCGTGATGTTCGACCCCCGGACTGGGAAAGCCGCGGCAAAGATGATTCTCGAAGCCAAAGAGGCCCAGAACCGAAGCGACGCCGAACAGTGGACGCGGACCGATGTCGGCTTCACCCCGACGGTGGTCGCGGCCTTCCACGGCGGCGCGGACAAAGACGGCAAACCAACCCGCGCCGTTTTTGTCGGCCGGGGTGGCGGCGAAAACGCGACGTTGCGCGGGCACCCATTGGTTGTTGATCCGGATACACAAACCGTCGGGGTTATGAAGGAGGAGTTCTGGGTCCGGGACAAACAGACCGATGTCGCCGTCACCGGGGGGAAGCTCTACCTCGTGCGGTCAGCCAATTCCGGAAAAGTGGGCCGTGCCAAACCGCAGCTCGTCGCGCTCGGCCTCCCCACCCTCGCCATAGAAGCCCTCCCCGGCGAACCCCCGGCCCCCATCGGCCTCGGCTACCAGATGACCCCCCACGAAGGCAAGTTCCACGTGGTCGTGGACCAACCAACGAGGCCCGGCTCGGTCACCCAGTTCAAAGT
>JANOSQ010000612.1:0-4874 GCA_031415915.1 Fimbriiglobus sp.
CTCGCGGCCAGCGCCGACACGAACCCGCCGCCGCTGATCGAGCGTGTGAAACTCGCGGAAGCCGCGTTCGCCGCCGCCGATGCGAAATTGAAAGCCCAGCAGGGCGCCCTCGCCGGCAGCGATGCCAAAGTGAAGGCGGCCCAAACGAACTTGGCCGGCGCCCAAGCGAACGTGGTGAAGCTGACCGCCGACATCGCCGCCGCGACCAAAGCGGTGGCCGACACCACCGCCGCCGCCAACGCGGCCAAGGCCGCCGTCGCCCCGGCGAAGGCCGAGGTGGACAAGTACACCGCGGCGACCGCCCCACTCGCGGCGGCGGAAGACGCCAAGCGCGCCGCGGTGACGGTTCACACGAAGGGCGCCGCCGATGCCCAAGCCGCAGCGGCGAAAGTGCCCGCGGACGCGGCGCTCAAAGCGAACGCCAAGAAGGCAGCCGACCTGCTGGTCGCCGCCCAAGCCGAACTCGCCGCCGCGAAGAAGGCCAGCGCCGACAACGCCGCGGCACTCGTCGCCGCGACCGCCAAGTTCGCCGTTGTGAACAAAGCCGTCACCGACACCGCCGCCGTGCAGGTCGCCGCCGCACCGAAGCCGGCGGCGCTGCAGCCGATGCTGGTGGCCGCGCAAGCCGCCCTCGCCCCGGCGACGGCGGCGGTCACCGCCGCGCAAACGGAGTTCAACGCGATGAAGCCGACGGTCGATGCGGCCAATGCGGAGTTGGGCGCGGTGAAGGTGCGGTTGGAGCGGGTGAAGGGTGTGGTGAAGTAGGTGGAGTCTTTCAGAGCCGGAAGCGTGAGCGACGTTCGACTGCAAAACGTCGCTCACGCATCCGGCTCAGACCGACTTGTACGGCCCATACCCGTAATACTTAGGCCGGTCGTCGATTCGCACGTGCAACCACGACACACCGGCTCCGGCCGTGCTCAGCCAAATCGGTTCATCGAAAAGTCGCCGGGTCAATTCTTCGCCGACGGTCTTCCAGAGCGCGTGCTGTTGGCCCTCAGGCGCAAGACGCACAAATGCCGCGAGATGGCCGTAAGCCGACGCATTTGAGACTGGGCACGGCACGATCATCGTCGCATCGCCGCCGAGGTTCTGAAACACGACGACGGGTTCATCGGTGAAATGCTCCGCGAACGCGTCGGGATCGGGTTCGCGAGCCAGTCCGGGGTTGTCGAGCAAGATGAACTCAAACGGCATCGCCACGGTCGAAGTCGTGATCGCCGGCGTCTCCCAACGGAACGCAGAATATGGCGATCCTGCCAGAACGGCGTTGAAGAACGAACGGAAGTCCGCATCGACCAGCCATCCCCGAATCACTTCGGCAACTGTCGCAGGTCGCGCATCGACATCGAGTGTGGAACGCATTCCTCGTACCCCGGCGAGTTCTTCGCTTCGCGCCGTCCACATCTTCACTTCTCCCCGACGCAGTACAAAAACTTATCCGACCGCAGCAACAACCGGCTCCCCGCCACGGCGGGGCTGGCGTTGAACGTACTCCGGTCGCGCAGATCGTTCGTCTCCAACAGTTCGTACTTCGGCTTCGCGGCGATCACCAGCGTGCGGCCCTCGCGGCTGATGTAGTAGAGCTTTCCGTCGGCCAGCACCGGCGAGGCGTAGAATTGGCCGGCCCGTGCGATCCGCTCTTCCCAGACGATCTTGCCCGTCTTGGCGTCGGCGCAGTAAGCGACCTCGAGGTTGTCGTGCATCCAATACAGGTGCCCGTCGAGGAAAATCGGCGACGACACGTTCGACCCCTTGTTGCTCGTCCAAAGGCGGTTCGCTTTCGTCACGTCGCCGCGACCGCCGAGCTTCAGCGCCACCGCGGCGACTCCCGAGCGGCCGCCGATCGACCAGAGCATTCCGTCGCCGTGCACCGCGCTCGGGACGATGTACCAGCCGATTTCGTTGTCGCACGACCAAAGTTGTTCCCCGGTGGCGGGGTCGAAGCCGACGACCTTCTTCGGCATGCCCACGACGAGTTCCGGCTTGCCGTCCTTGCCCGGCGCCAACACCGGCGTGTTCCACGCTTCCTTGATGCCCTTCGCCTTCCAAACTTCTTTGCCGGTTTTCTTGTCGAGGCCGTAGAGGCACTCGCTCTCGACGCTGGCATTGATGATCACGAGGTCGCCGTGCACGATCGGCGACGCCCCGGAGCCGAAGCCGTTGAGCGCGGAGCCGACTGTGGTCTTCCAGAGTTTCTTGCCGTCCATGTCGAACGCGAAGGCGCCGGTCTTGCCGAAGAAGGCGTAGATCCGTTCGCCGTCGCAGGCGGGGGTGCTGGAGGCGTAGCCGTGGTCGTCGCGGATCTTCGCCTGCTCGGGGAGTTCCGGAACGAGGTCGGTCGTCCAGAGGATCTTGCCGGTCTCGCGGCTCAGCGCGAGCAGGTGCATTTTCAGTTGATCCATCTCGCCGCGGGGTTGGCCGGGGACGCCGAAGCCGGTGAAGCAGGTGAGGAAAATCTTGTCGCCGACGACGATGGGGCTGGAGGTGCCGGGGCCGGGGAGTTCCGTTTTCCACGAGAGGTTTTCGGTGGTGCTCCACTTGGTCGGCAACCCCTTGACCGCGCTGACGCCTTGCCCGCCGGGACCGCGGAACTGGGGCCAATCGGTCGGTTTCAATTGGGCGAATGCCGAGGACGCCGTGAGGAGAGCGGCGGTGGCGATCATGTGGTAACGGAGCATCGGTGGATTCCGGTTGGGTTTATAGGCGAGGCGTCGGGCTCCCAATAGCGCAAACTCGGCTCGTCAGAGCCGGACGCGTCAGCGACAATTGTCGATGTCAGATACATCTCGATCGTCGCTGACGCGTCCGGCACTGACGAGCAGACTATACCCGTACGTTCTCGTGCGATTCCATAAAAAAACCGGCGACCTCGCGCCGGGTTCAGTGCGATCCAATCTGCCGGCCTCACTCCGCGATCACTTCGCCTCCGGCCGGGGTGCCCATGGCCCGCCAAGTGCCGAGGCCGATGGAACTGCTGATCGACCGCACCGAGCCGTCCATGTTCAACGCGTTCACCAAGCCCGTGTGGTAGCTGCGGCTGGTCACGGCCGAGTAGGTTCGGCGGGTCAAATCGCGGGCTTCCCGGTACGAGGTGAAATCGACGTCGTACGTTGCGCCGCCGGTTGTGTAGGGCACCTTCGTGTTGGGCGTGAAGAGCGTGGTGAACCCGGTTTGGTGAACGTACCCGTCCACCCATTCGGTGTGGCCGGAGTTGGCTTTGAAGTCACCGCCGAGCGCGGCGATGTCGGCGGGACCGGCGGGGAACGCGGCATTCGCCGTGTTTGGGGTTCCCCCATCGCGGAAGTACGGGATGTAGGCTTTCACCTCGGAAAAGCCGACGGTGTTGCTGAGGCCGTCGGTGAAGGCGCCGGTCGTGTGGCCGCGCCCGATCACTTCGGTCGGGGAGCGGCGGAACCGAACGGGGAACGCGCCGTCGCCGCTCGCCCCCGAGATCGGATCGAGTACGAGCCACGTCCCCATGTTCGCCCCGTAAGTGAGGGGGTAGTACGTGATCGCACCGTCCGGGCGCTCGCGGTCGTTCACTTCGCTCGGGCAGACGTAGATCGGAATCTTCACCTTGGCGGCGGGGACGTTGGCGGCCGCGCTGTACGAAAGGTCGAAGTTGATCAAATTCCGCAGGCCGTCTTGCTCGATGTACGGCAGCAGATACGCGTGCACGCCGTACGACTGGAACCCCGGCGACGTGCGGATGAACGTACTGGCCGGCGGGAAGTTGCCATTCGCCGATTCGAAGTTGTGGCACGCCAGCCCGATCTGCTTCAAGTTGTTCTGGCACTTCAACCGAGCCGCCGCTTCACGCACTTTCTGTACGGCGGGCAGGAGCAAGCCGATGAGAATGGCGATGATCGCGATGACGACCAATAACTCGATGAGCGTAAAGGCGTAACGGGATAGGCGGCGCATAGCCGAACTCCAGAGTGGGAAACTAGTTGCGACGACGGAGCAAGGCCGGGCGGGAGTCTTATTGAGACTCAGGATCAACAAGACTCTATGAAGTTTAGGGGTTCAACTTCGGCTGTCAAGCCGGTACAGAGGAAATGGAACAAGTTTTGTGCAGATTGCCGGGTCGAACTGTTTCGGGGTCGTCGCCGACGGCCTCCATCATGCTCGCGTCCAACGCGGCGGCGAGGGGTTGGTGAACTTGGCATTCTCGGCATCCTGCCGAGTTGGAGGCAATTTCAAACCGGTAGTCGAACCATCCGGAAGTCGACAAGGCCACCAGTTTCCGTGACGCTTTCCCGTTTCACCCCCCGCTGAACAAACTCTGGATCACCGCGCCCCGATTCAACTGAACGGGGCGGCTCGTGCGGTCTTTCACTTCGGCGGTGTGATCCACACCCAGTTGGTGGTAGATCGTGGCGCCGACATCGTCCAACGCGAACGGCGTGGTCGTCGGGTCGGACGCGGTCTTGTCCGACTTGCCGATGACCTGCCCGCCGCGGACGCCGCCGCCGGCGAAGGCGGCGCTGAAGCACCTGGCCCAGTGATCCCGGCCGCCTTGGTCCTTGTTCACCTTCGGCGTCCGGCCGAACTCGCCCATGACGACGACCATGGTGTCATCGAGCAAACCCATCGTACTCAGATCGTCGAGCAGAGCCGAGACGCCCTTGTCGAGCGGCGGCAAGAGATCCTTCTTCAAGCGGCCGAAGTTGTTGCCGTGCGAATCCCAATTCTGCACCCGGCCCATGTTCGCTTGGATCATCGGCACCCCGGCTTGCACCAACCGGCGGGCCAACAGCAGCGATTGGCCGAACATGTGCCGGCCGTAGCGATCCCGGTCGGCGGGCGTTTCGGCATTGAGGTCGAAGGCTTTGGCGACGGCCCCGTTCAAAAGCAGTTCCGCGGCTTTC
>JANOSQ010000613.1:0-4957 GCA_031415915.1 Fimbriiglobus sp.
GTGCCCATTCAAATTAAACAACCACCCGAGTTGCCGAGAGCCTCTCCCCTCTCCCGGCAACTCCGAGTGGTTTCGCAAGGGTGTCGGCGGTAGAAAACCCGGCCTGCCTCTCCCAACAGCCCGCATTCCCAACCGCGTTTCACCCTTGCGAAATCCAACCAATGCACTGACCGTGCTAAACGATCCCAGTCGCGGTTGTCCCCGATAGTTTCCGATCGAATCGCGAGGATTTTCAGGCGATTTCCAATTGCGAGAAAGTTGCCAGCGCTCCGGACGCACCCCGCCCGACCGGTTCCGGTTGCATCGCGGTGCGGCATCGCTTGCATAGCGCTCATGCACGGGGGCCGCCCGGAAACAAACTGGCGTAGGCGCAATTTCCCCCGCCGGGCATCATTCCCCTCGGGTATCGATCGTTTCTCGCAGGAGGATGGAGCCATGAGGAATTTCCTCGCGTTCGTCGGGCTGATCGTCGTCGCGTTCGTCGGCGTCGGCTATTACATGGGCTGGTACAAGTTCGCGTTGTCGCCCGGCAAAGACGGCAAGCAAAACATCAGCGTCGAAGTCGATACCAAGAAAATCGGCGAAGACGGCGATAAGCTCGGCGGGATCGTCAAGGATAAGCTCAAGAAGGAACCGGAGCCCGGCAGCCCGGAGTTCGTCGGCCCGCCGGAACCGAAAACCCCACCGACTCGTCGCTGAGGGTACACCGATGACCCGCGCCCTCCTCGGAACCGCCTTGGCCCTCGCGATCACTGCCTCGGCTTGGGGCCAAGCCGCGCCGACACCCCTGCGGCCGGCCGATCCGCTGCTCGACGCCACGCCCGTGCTCATCGAAATCCCACCCGCCCCAGTCGAAGATTCGTTCCGCATCTCGCTCGACTTCGGCTTCCCGACGGGCGTCCGCCTGCAAGCGCGCTTGTTCGAATCCCGGTTCTGGGCCGAAGTGGGAACCGGCGTCTGGTGGATCGTCCCGTATGTGTCCACGGCGCTGCGCTACGATTGCCACCTGTTCGAAGGCAGTGAGAACCTGTTCGCCGTCCGACCGAGCGTCAGCGCCACCCTAGTCCCCCTCGGCGACGGCGCCATCGGATTCGGTGCCGACATCGAATTCATTTGGCAGCACCGCTTCACTGACCGCTTCGTGACCGACCTCGGCTTGCGGTTCGGCGCCACCGCGTTCCACGACGAAGGGGGCCACTGGGCCGCCGTGCCGGTGCTGGCGATCGTCTTCGCCGTGCAGTTCTGAACCGCGCGGCTACATTGATAGGGATGCCGACCGTAGACCCCGCTTACGACCTCGCCACCGCCTATCACGAAGCGGGCCACGCCGTCGTCGCGCTCGCCCACGACCGGCCCGTCCACCGCGTCAGCGTGCTGCCGAACCAATTGCACCTCGGCCAATGCGAGTTCCGCAAAGGCGTCCAACGCGCCTCCGTCGATTGGGTCGAACAGGAAATCCTGATCTCGCTCGCCGGGATGGCGGCGGAAGCCCGGCTGACGGGCCGCTACGACCGCGGCGCCGCCGGCCGCGATCTGCGGCACGCCCGGACACTCGCCCTCCAGCGCGCCACCGAGAAGCAACTCGACCGCTACGAACGCCGAATGTTGGCGAAAGTCGAGAACCTGATGAACGACGACGCCATCTGGAAGGCCGTGGAAAGCATCGCCGCGGCGCTGATGAAGCACGGCCAAATCAGCGGCCGCGCCGCGACCCACTTGTACAAGCTGGCGACGCGGGATGGATGAGCAGATCTCCGCTTGCGCGACGAAAAATGCCCCGGCGAATGCCGGGGCATTTCGGACGCGGTGCCGTGCGGATTACCCTTTGGTCGGGGCGACGGTCGGCTTGACGCCGCTGGAGCTGCCGCAGCCCACGGCGACGACGGAGAACGCGAGCACGGCGGCGAGGACGAGCAACTTCTTCATCGGAAACTCCCGAGATGGAGGGGACTGGGAACCCCGCGGAGAACTCCGCAGCGGCTTCACAGGTATGATGCGATTCCGCCGCGTTATTCCCGGATTTCCCATTTTCAGCACCCTTGGGAATTGGGGTCGGGCGGGCGGATTTCCATTTACAGCGGCTCGTCGTCCGTATCAAATTCAGCATCCCCCTCGTCTCCCCGGAGCATCCCATGCACGTCGAACCGCAAAGCGAACACCGCTGGCTGCACAAACTCGTGGGCGAGTGGACCTACGTTGGCGATTGCAACATGGGCCCCGACTAGCCGGCACCGAGAGTGTCCGCTCGCTCGGCGGCGTCTGGACCATCGGCGAAGGGAAGGGCGAAATGCCCGGCGGCGGCACCGGCTACACCGTCATGACGCTCGGCTACGATCCCGCGAAGAAGCGATTCCTGGGCGCCTTCATCGGCTCGATGATGACCCACCTCTGGATCTACGACGGGTCGCTCGACGAATCCGGGAAGATCCTCACGCTCGACGCGGAAGGCCCGGGATTCACCGCCGACGGCGGCATCGTCGAAGGGAAGATGGTGAAGTACCAAGACATCATCGAGTTCAAAAGCGACGACCACCGCACGCTGAGTTCGCGCATGCTCACCGACGCCGGCGAATGGGTCGGCATCATGAGCGCGGACTACCACCGCGCGAAGTAAATCGGGAGAACCGCGATGGGCATGATGGAACTGTTGATCCTGTTGGCCGAACTGGAAGCCGAGAATCGGCGCCTGCGCGACGAGTTGGATGAGCGCGACGAAGCGGGAGCTTAAATGCCCATCGGCAACCGCGTGCTCGGCGACCCCGAGCGATTGAGCCAAGTGCTCCGCATCGCCGCGGAATTGCCGGAGGCCGACGTCTCCGGCGATCACCACCTCGCGTTCCGCATCCGGAAGAAAACCTTCGCGTACTACCAAGACGACCACCACGGCGACGGCATCGTCTGCGTGTGTTGCAAGTCCACCTTCGAGATCCAGCGGGACTTGGCCGGACGCCATCCCGAACGCTACTTCGTGCCGCCCTACGTGGGCGCCCAAGGCTGGGTCGCCTTGCGCCTCGACGGGGCCGAAGTCGATTGGGGCGAGGTCGCGGGGTTGCTGCTCGCGGCTTACAAGCTCCAAGCTCCAAGCCCCGCGCCGACTCGCCGACGCGATCAGCTAGCTTTTCCGGCGCCCGCGGTGATACTCCGACCGCCCCCGGCGTAGTATGACGATCGGGCGTCTCGTCGTTCCCCCTTCCCCGCCTCGGAGTTCCCCGTGAAGAAGCTCGTCCGCAGTCTGCTCGTCGCCTCCTGTTTCGCAGCCGGTGCCGGCGCTTTGATCGTCACGACCCCGACCGACGCTATCGGCCAAGTGAACAAGGAAGCCCCCAAAGCCAAAGAGTTACAAAAAGGCAAGCCGGCCGATCCGAAGGCGCCCCCGGTCGCCGCGAAAGGTTCGGTCGTGATCAAGCCGGGCAAGGACGGCAAGTTCCGCTTCTTCGTCCGCGACGAAGACGACAAATCGCTGATGCAGTCGTCCACGGGTTACGCCACCGAGGAAGACGCCAAGAAGATGCTCGAAAACGTGAAAGCGATCTTGGCGGCGAGTAAAGTCACCGGCGAAAAGGCCGAGAAGTAGTCCATCGAGTCTGGCAACGGTCGGGTGCATGCGGCTCACCCGACTGTTGACACGGTCGGCTCGCCCTGTTGCTTCCGCACTTCTTTCCAAATCAACACCCCCGCGATTCCCATCCAGAGCACCCCGCGGGCCTTCGTGAGGTTGTCCGACACCCGCGTGATTTGGTCGTCGTCGAAACTGCCGATGACGATCTTGTCGAAGGCCAGCGGGAAGGTCGCATACGTCACCAGATCGGCGAGGACGATCAGCGCCGCCAGCCCGCGGTGCGTGCGCGCCAGCGGGATCAGCAACACCGCGAACCAGAGCCACCACTGCGGGGAATAGAAGACCTGCAGCGCCGCGAAGAGCATCACCGCCAGCGCGCAGCGCCGCAGCAAGCTCTCGACATCCGGCGGCTTGCGCCAACACAGGATGAGCACCAGCCCCAGAACCGACCCGTTGCGGAAGAGCGAGTTATACGGCCCGGTGGCGAGTTCGAGCGCGATGAAGCGGTCGTAGAAGACGAACAGCGGTTCGACGGGACGCCCGGATTGGAACTGGAACGGCACCGTCACGGCGAGCCAACCGTCGGTGAGGATCAACACTCCATTCGCCAATAGCGTTGGCAGCGCACAGCAAAGGCACCAGAGTCCCGCTCGCCGCCAACTTTGGAACGCGAAGCGCAAGATGATCGGCGCGAGGATCAGTGGGTAGAGTTTGAAGGCGATGGCCGCGCCGAGCGCGAGCGCCCCGAGATTCGGCCGGCCGCGGGCCGTGAGCGCGATGGCCAGCAGCACCAACCCCGCCGGGAGGATGTCGAACCGGCAGGCGCTGAAGTAGAGCATCGCCGGGAGCACGCACAACCACGCGGAGCCCGCGAGCGAACCGCCGGGGCCGATCCCCCGGCGGATCAGCAACATCACCCCCATCAGTGCCAGCAAGAGCAAGGCCGTCGAAGCGATGACTCCACGGCGGATGCCGCGGTAGAATCCGCGCTCGGGTTCATCGGTCGGCAAATGAACGGCGAAGTTGAACTCGTGCCCGTCGAGCAACGTGGCGCCGATGTCGGCGCGGCCGTCGGACCACGCGGCGAGGTGAGCGAGTCGGAAGAATGCCAAAGCGAGCGGCGGGTACTCGAGGAAATAGCGCTCCGAAAGCGGTGGCCGCGATGCCAACAGGCCCTCGTACACGGCGTGCTTCTTCGCCGGCCTCGGTTGCACCGGCTTCCCGGATTCATCGACCCGCCCCGCCGAGCAACTCCGGCGGGCGTTCTCGGCGCGGATCATCCACGCGCTGCCATCGCTGGCGTCGAAGAGCAACCGGGCGTAGCCGTCGGGCAAGAAGGCGCCCGGGGTGTCGTCCACCGGCGGGACGAAGGGCCCGGCCGGTGGGAGTGCGAGGATG
>JANOSQ010000614.1:0-8512 GCA_031415915.1 Fimbriiglobus sp.
GATCATTCTTCGCCCCGAAGGGGGCGAAGAATGATCCGATGGCTTTGCTTACCTGATCGCCAGTAACCAATCAATCACGCCTCCGGTAGCTCGATCGCCGTGATCCGCTTCACGAGCATCGTCGCGTAACTGCCGCGCGGGAGTTCGAACCGCAGGGTCAACTTCCGCCGGCCCCGGTTCAGTTCGTCCGCGTCTCCTCGGCAACTCCAACCCGTCGGCTTCACGCATGCGATGCGTTCGCCCTTCGAAAAATAGGGTTTGTCCATCCCGCGGATCTTCATCTCCGCCAGCTTCATTTCTTCCTCCGCGAGCACCGCTTCCAAATGCGGTAGCCACGGCGCATCGGCGGGCGGCTTCAACCGTGCCGAGGGCAGCGGTAGAACCAGCGACTCCCATTCGGCGCTCGTGCTCGACGGTACCGGCAGCGGCCCGCGGTGGAGTTGGATGCTGCCGAGCGCGTCGGCCGGGAAGTGCGAATGCAGCCACTTCGCCAACGTGCGGTTCCAAATGTCGCTTTGGAACGCCGACAAGTACAGCCCCTGCAACTCGGGTCGTAAGCGGGCGACGGCCCCTTTGAAATCGGTCGGGTGATCGGCGAGATAGCAGACTAGGCTGCGGGCGTGGCCGCGGGGCAGGGCGGCTTTGCACGCGGGCCAGTCGCCCCAATGCGCCAGCAGGGTCTGCTTCTCTTTCTTGGCGTCGGACTTGTCGAACTCGTACTCCCCGGCGAGCGCTTGCTTCAGCGCGTCCTCGAATTGGCCGCGGATCATCTTGCGGGCGACGAACTGACCATCGGGTGTCACCGAGCCGAAGCGCTGGTCGTCGAAGTAATTCGGGTAGCCGGCGCGCTCCACTTCCGACGCCGCGGCTGCGATCTTCGATTCGTCTTCGGCCGAGAGCGACCGCACCGCGATGGTGAATCGATTGGCGAGAATATCGCGCGAGGAATATGGTTCGGCGACCCGCCCCAAACACGTAAGTTGGATCCGTTCGACTTCCAAATCCCGCAGCGGCCCGCCGAAGATCGTGAGGTACTGCACCGTGGTCGCGTGGCGGTCCTTCATGCCGCCGTAGTTCATCCGCTGCCACGGAATGTTCCACTTGCGCCCGATGATCTGCAGCGCGTCCGGCGTCGTCCAACCGGTTTTGTCGAGCCGGTACAGCGCGAAGCCGCCGCGGTCCCCGGCCCGCACGCCGGTCAGTTCTTCGACGAGGAAATCGCCCGGTGTTTGCTTGAGCTTCATGGGGTTATTGAATGCCGGAGGCGGCGCGAGTCCACTGTCAGCGGGATGTCACCGACATGCTCGGGCACAAGAACTCCCACCCCGGCGGGGGCGCTTTGATCTCCTTCGGCTCCGCGGGCCGGGGGATCGGCCGGCCTTTGTCCCGCAGCGGCAGGCAGTCGATGGTCGCGTCCGGCAGCGGCACCCGCAGGGCCGATTCGGTCATCAGATCGACGAGCGTTTGCACGGTGGCCGGGTGGGTGGGCAAGCTGATGTGGCCGACGTTGTTCACCGTGATCGACTCCGGGGCCTTCAACCGCGGTGCCCCCCGCCAGTGATGCGATTTCAGAATCACCGTCCGGAAGGGGACGTTCTGCATCGAATCCCCTTTCATCCCGACCGGGTCGATGTAGACCACTGCGTCGAGCGCGATGCCTTCCCGGCTCACCCGGCAGGCCAGTTCTTGGATTTGATCCGCGGCCGAGCCGTAGCCGACGAGCAGGAAGCGCGCGTCCGGATCGTCGCGGTGCAGGCGGTGGAGTTCGCGGTAGTACCACTCGCGGTCGGCGCGCTGGGCGTAGTAAATCTTGGGGAAGCCGGCGCAGATCAGGCCGTCTTGGAGTTCGGAGAAGCCGTTGAGTTCGAGGAGGTCGGCCCCGTTCATGAAGAAAGCATAGACTTTGGAACGGGCCTGGGCGGGAACTCGAACGTGTTCCACCGGCCGCAGGCTCTCTTGGAAAGCGGAGTGCCGGCAAGTGGTACACCCGGCGGATATGGCCAAGCCGAGGCAGAGCAGGGGGAGGACAATTCGCATCGATCTTCTCCAAGGGCCGTCCATTCGGCATACCCCGGAGATCGACCAGATTGCCCCGTCCACGCGAGTGTGATTATTCTCCCGATCTTACCAATCGTCGGGGTCACGGGGACTTTGCCGGTTGGCGAGTTTGGAGAACTTGGGTAAGAATTTGACTTCCGCGATCTATAGCGCATAATTGTACATCAGCACTCCACGATCCGCCCCGTCCGCACCGATTCGCATTCCTTGTAACAGAGCATCAGAGCATCGCGGGCCAGTTGGCCGCTGAGCCAATCGGGCTCGCGGTTGGCTTCCACACCGTCTACCGCCGCCTGCAGTTCCGCCGTGAACGCGGCAATCGGATCGCCGCCGCCGGCGAGTTCGGGTTGGAACGAGCCGCCTTCTTTTGGGTAGACGGTCAGCGGGAGAGTGCCGGCGGAGCTGTGCGAGAGCGTCGCCTTTTCCAGATAGATCTCGAATCCGTGAACAAAGGGCCGGCCGGGCATCGCCACGGCTCCGCTGCTGCACGTGATGGCCGGGCCACCGGGGCCGTAGAGGTAGGACGTGCTGAGGTAGTTCACCGCGCCGTTCTCCTCACGGCCGACGGAGAAGAGGGCCTTCGGCATTCCCGCGAGCAACCCGATGAAGTGGGTGTCGTGGATGTGGAGATCGACGGCCGGGCCGCCGGTCGCCGCGGCATCGCCGATCTCGGCGGACCAATCGGGCTTCGCGATCACCCGGGTGAAATGGGCACCCATCAATTTGCCGTAGGCTCCGCCTTGCACGAATTCGGCGGCCGTGCGGAACTCGGGGAAGAAGGGAAGTACATGGGCGACCATCAACAATTTGCCGGTGCGTTTGGCGACCGCGAGCATTTCGTCGGCTTGTTCCGGCAACAGCGCGATGGCTTTTTCGACGAGGACGTGCTTGCCGGCGTTCAACGCGCGGATGGCCGTGTCGGGGTGGTGGGTCGTAGTGATGCAGATGTCAATCAGGTCGATGGTCGGATCGGCGAGCATCGCATCGAGCGATTCATAGGTGGCGATGCCCGCGAGATCGACGCGCCCCGGTTCGGGGCCGAAGTTGCCGCGGGTTGTAGTCCAGTCTCCCGCGAGCTTTTTCGGATCCCGACTGCAGACGGCGGCGACTTGTGCCCCGCGCAAGTTCTTTGAAGCGAGAAAGTGAATCCGGCCCATGAAGCCGATGCCGACGATGCCGATTCTCACCATGGCTGCTATTCCTCGGTTTTACGGTTCGAGTGCCGTCAATCTTACGAAGTCGTGCGCCCGAACGAGCGGGCCATTTCTTTCCCCGTCCCCGCACCTAAAACAGCGACGGATCCATCTTTCCCCCGCTTGCGGATTTGTTCCCCCATGAAGACTCGCCTGTTCACGCCCGGCCCGACGCCCGTTCCCGAAGAGACGCTCCTCGAACTCGCCAAACCCGTCGGCTACCACCGCTCCGGCGAAGCCAAGGCGATCCTCGCCGAGGTGACCGAAGACCTGAAGTACGTCTTCCAAACGGCGAACCCGGTCGTCACGCTCACCAGCTCCGGCACCGGCGGAATGGAATCGGCCGTGTGCAGCACGCTGGCCGCGGGGGAAAAAGCGATCCTCCTCACAGCGGGTCGCTGGGGTGAGCGCTGGAAGAGTGCGCTGAAAGCTTTCGGGGTCAACACGGTCCTCGTCGAAGTGCCTTACGGCCAAGCGGTGTCGCCCGAGCAACTCGCCGCGGCGTTGAAGGCCCACCCCGATGCGAAGTGCGTTTTCGCGACGCTGTCGGAAACCAGCACCGGCGTGGGGCACGACATCGAGGCCTTCGGCAAACTCGTCGCGACGACCCCGGCGCTGCTCATCGTCGATGGCATCTCCGGCCTCGGAGCCATGGAGTGCCGCTGCGATGTGTGGGGCGTGGACATCATGGTCAGCGGATCGCAGAAAGCGCTGATGCTGCCACCGGGGTTGGCGTACGTGTCCGTCAGTCCCAAGGCGAAGGCCGTGATGGATGCGAATCCGCCGCGCGGGTTCTACTTCGACCTGCGCCGCAGTTTGGCGAAGATCGCCGAGAGCGACACCCCGTTCACCCCGGCCAACACGCTGATCAAAGCCCAGCGCGTGAGCCTGAAACGCATCCGCGCCGAGGGGATCGAACAGTTGTGGGCACGCCACGCGAAAGTCGCGTCCGCTTGCCGTGCCGCGGTGACGGCGATGGGGTTGAAGCTGTTCGCCGCGCGGCCGAACAACGGGTTGACGGTCATCGCGGTGCCGGCCGGGATCGACGGATCCGCGACGCTGAAGACGCTGGAAAAGAAGCACGGCTTCAAACTCGCCGACGGCCAAGACCAAATGAAGGGCCAAATTTGGCGGCTGTCGCACATGGGCTACGTCGATGCGTTCGATGTACTCGGCGCGATTGCCGCGCTCGAGTTGGTCCTGGCGGAGGCCGGCTTCGGGAAGGTGGGAGCCGGGGTCGCCGCGTTCCAGCAAAGCTACGCTGGGAAGTGATCGGTTGTTAGCCCGACGCGCTAGCGAGGATCCGGACTCCCTCGCTAGCGCGTCGGGCTAACAAATCACACAGGTTTGTTCATCGCGCCGAAGATCGTCCAGCCCGCCAAGGCCGCGACCCCCAACAACACCACCGCCAACAGCAGATACCCCTGCATCGTCCTGCTGCGGTAGCCGGCGTCGCGGGCCAGCGCCTCGTCGGTCCAGGCGACGAACCCTTGCGAATCTTGCACTTTCTTAAAGAAGTCCCGAGCGAACTTGGCGTGATCGGGGGCGCTCTTGAGAATCACCGACAGATAACACCCCCCGAACACGGGCATGCGATCCCCCGGCGTCATCGCCCGGCTGACCAAGCGGGCCAAGTGCGAGGAGCGCTTCAGCAACTCGCTGCGGAACCGTACGAGCAAGCCGTTGTCGCGCGTGTCATGGGCGACATTGCTGCTTTCGGTGCGGGTCAGGCGGATCGACCAATACGACAGTAGATTCCCGAAGATCCAGCCGACGTTTTCCTCGATGGCTTCGGGCAGGTTTTCCAGCGGAATCTGCGGGTTCAGCGGGAAGCTCTTGCCGAGGCGTTGGTTGCCCTTATCCACGGCGAAGCGCTCGAAGAAGAGCGCCCCGCCCGGCAGCGTCTCGGCTTCGCCGACGAGGGCGAAGACCGGGAATTGCAATTGGAACACCTCTTCGATCACGGCGAGGTCCTGCCGGGCGACGAGGCCCCATTGCTGGGCCGCGTCGTCGCGGTCGGTGGCGGAAATCGGAATCGTCAGGATCGCCCCGTTGATCGGGCAGAGCGGCCAGCGCGCCCCCGCCACGAGGTTGCAGACGTGGGCCAAGCGGTCGGCCGTCTCGGCGACGATCTGCGGATTCTGCAACACCGACCCCGATGAGCCACTGCGACTCGGCGCCGTCGGGGAAGGCTCGGGCGAACCGGAAAGCTGGCGGATCTGATCCTTCTCCTCGTCGGTCAACGGGCGGCCCTGTTGACGGGCGGCTTGGATCAACTTCTGAATCTGCTGCAGTGCCCCGCCGGTTCCGCCGCCGATGCTGCCGCCCATGCTCATGCCGACGGACTTGCCGATGCCGATGCTCGCACCCGCCCCGATGCTCGCCAAACTGCCGCCCATGCTTTGATCCGGCGCGGCCGACAGCAGAATCTCCCCGGTCTCTTGGATGCCGAGCAGCGTCGCCCCTTCGAGGGTGAGGTAGATCGCATCGCGGTTGGCGTAGGCCCGCAGCGGCGAACCGCTCGGCGAGCCACCGTTCACCGTAAGCCCCTGCGGCAGCGCCCGGAACAAGGCATCGTAACCCGACGGGAGCTCGCCGAGCACCAACAGCACGGGCGTATCGGCGAGGCCGATGCCGGCTTTCTCCAACGAGTTCTTGATCGCGTCCCACGCTTCGTCCAAGTCCGGGTAGATGGCCGTCGTTTGGCGCGGGGCGAGCAAGCCGCTGAGCCACATCGTGGCCCAGGCCAACGAGTAGGCCAGCCCGAACAGGATCACGAGCCAGTAGGGGCGCAGCGTGTCGGGGCCTTTGCCGATCTTCTCGGTGAGGCCGAGGTGCATCTGCGCGAAGTACAAGCCGACGGCGACGCCGGCGAGAATCAGGATGTGGAGAAACCACGCCAAGCCCACCGGCTTCACCGGCGGGGCGAACATCGGCACCACGGCCCCGGCGATCCAACGCCCGATCGATGCGACGAAATTCATCCCGAGGGCCTCAGCCGAATTTGTAGACGATCAGGAACACCACCACGGGGATGGCGAAGAGCATTCCCACCACCAACCGCTGGGTCATCTTGCGGTACGATTCCACGCCCAGCAGCAGGGGCACATTCGACACCGGCGTTTGTTCCGGCAGCGGGGCCAGATCCTTGTTCATGCCGCGCGACACGCGCGAGCGCGTCGAATCGACCCACTCGCGCAATTTGCCCGGGTTCTCGCCGAATTCGCCGCGGAACCCGAGTAGCACGCACAGAAGGAAGACCTCGAGCGCATCGGCCGTCGCGGGGATCGCCTCGGCGAGGCGGGCTTGCTGCCAGAAGTTGCCGTAGCGGATGTTCGTGCGGAAGAGGTTCGATTCGAGCTTGTTTTCGTCCCACTCCTTCCACCCGGCTTCAATCAAGACCTCGTCGAGCCAGCAGGTGAGGGCGTAGCGGAGGCCGAGGAATTCGCGGTCGCGGTTGGCGATGGAATGGGTCGGATCGCTGTCGCTGCCCCACGGGGGCGGGGAATTGGCCGAGCCAAGCATGGCCTTCAGCTTCGCTTGCTCGGTGCCGAGCATCGGCCGTTCGCCGGTTTGCACGCGGTCGCGGAGTTTGATCCCCTGCAGCAATATCTGGAAGACGGGTTCGGCCAAGTCGTCGCGCACGGGGGAGGCTCGCGGTGGGCGTGCGGGGAATTCCCGGTTATGGTACGATGCGCCCCAGATGTTGGCCGTGAGGACTTCGGAAAATGATTTCGGCGCCGATCGCCCCACCCTTCCGCGAAATCATTTCCGATTTCGGGTAGAACCCATGCGCGCCAACGGTTTAGGTTCGATTTCGCCGGCGGCTTTGCCCGCTGAAACCATTTTGGAGCCGGATGAACCACAGCATCGGTAAAGGTTAAACCTTAGCGGGATCGAGAATCACCAACTCCGGCCCGAACCCCGCCAACCTTGTGAAGTGCCCGATATTGAACGTGAGCAAATGCGTTACAGCATGCACGTGGCATACCGCGACCAATCGACGATCATGGCACAATGGTTTGTCCGTGCTTGAACTTTTACAGCATCATGCTATAATCACATTGCATCGCCTATTCGATTCAATGGAGCTTGACATGTTGCGTTTTCAACGGCCCGCCCCAACTGAAACCATCTGGATGTATGCCCAAGTCGTTGCCGTGCTCTCCAAGAAAAAAGAACGCGTTTGGTTTATGCCGTACGGCACTGGGGCGTGCTCTGAATATGGGGTAATCGGCGAATTCCAAACCATTCATAATGTCAAAGCAAAACTCGAGCGATTTGGTGCGAAAAATCCAATCGTGTACGAAGTTGGATTGTCCTTCCCTCGCCCTGCATAGTCGTCACCCCACACCGTTGCCCAAGTCAGACGCGCGAGCGAGGGATTGAGAACGCCCACACGCCCACACACGCTTCACCGAACCATTCACTGCGCTACTGTTGCCAAGAGCAGACGCTATTCAAATGTGTCGCCAGTATTCAGGTGAGGCTCGCGGTGGGCGTGCGGGGATTTCCCGCTTATGGTACGCTCCGCCCGCAGGCTCGCCAACGCGGCGGGGCTGCAATATCAAAGAAGTTGCGATTCCCCGCACCGAAACCGATTCCATGACACCGCAACCCGTCCACTGGCACGAAGGCATGTTCCTTCGGCCGCACCACTTCCAAGCGGCGGATCGGTACCACTCCCGCCTCGTCGATGTGACGGCGCAGTTCCTCCAAGCCCACGCGTGGGGCCTGCGCCGCTGCGTCATCGACGCCGAAGCGCTCGGCGGCTTCCGGTTCGTCGTCCGCGAACTCTCCGCCCGCTTCCGGGATGGCACGCTGTTGCAGCTCCCGCAAGATGCGCCGCTGCCCGACTACGATTTGAAGCCCGCATTCCTCGGCCGCAATTCCGTCGAACTCTTCCTCGCGGTGCCGACGTGGCGCCCGGGTCAACCGAATGTGGCCGTGGCGGGGAACACCAACCCGGCCCGCTACCGCACCCACACCCTTTCGACGGACGACGAAAACACCGGCGTGAACCCGCAGACGCTGAGCTACCGCGGCCCCGCCGTGCGCCTGTTGACCGCCGATGACGACCGCGCGGGCTACGACGTGCTGCCGTTGGCCCGCCTGGAAAAATCGGAGCGCGCCGAAGCGACCCCGCAACTCGCGGTCGGCTTCATTCCGCCCGTGTTGGCTTGCGATGCTTGGCCCGGACTGCAGCAGAAGATCCTCCAAGAGATCTACGCGCGGTTGAACAAGAAGATCGAAGTGATCGC
>JANOSQ010000615.1:0-3757 GCA_031415915.1 Fimbriiglobus sp.
GCCACCGGATCGAGGCGGATGCACTCGGTGAAATCGACGATGGCGTCGTCCCATTCCCCTTTGTGCAATCATCCCGAGCCGCGCATGCCAAGGGCATGGAGAGGCTGGGTACCAGGACGGCCGGGGTCGTGCGAATCATTCCTCATCGCGGGGTGTGACGACTCCGAGAATCGTTGCTACACCCTGTCGTTCGGATTCTCGCAACCGCGGTCGACCCGTACACTTTCCCCATGGACACACTCTTTCGCTCCGATGTTCCCGGTTACCCCCGCCGCGAAGGCAAGGTCCGCGATGTCTACGACCTCGGCGACCGCCTCGCCATCATCGCGTCGGATCGCATCAGCGCTTTCGATTGGGTGATGCCGACGCCGATCCCCGGCAAAGGCAGAATCCTCACGGCGCTGTCGAAGTTCTGGTTCCAGTGGCTGAACGTGCCGAATCACTGGATCACCGACGACGTGACGACGTTGCCCGAAGCATTCCACCCCTTCGCGGGTCGGACGATGATCGTGCGCAAGACGGCGGTGGTGCCGTTCGAGTGCGTGGCCCGCGGCTACCTCGAGGATCGGGTTGGGCGGAGTACCTACGCAGCGGCACTGTCTGCGGGATTCCGCTGTCCGCCGGGTTGCGGAAGTGCGAGCGCCTGCCGGAACCGATCTTCACCCCCGCGACCAAAGCCGAGAGCGGGCACGACGAGAACGTGACATTCGAAGTCATGGCGTCGAGCGTCGGGCAGCAGCTCGCGGAGGAATTGCGGGATCGCACGCTCGACGTCTATCGGCGCGCGGCGGAATACGCCGAGGGTCGCGGACTGATCCTCGCCGATACGAAGTTCGAGTGGGGCACCCTTCCCAGTGGCGAAGTCATCCTCATCGACGAAGTGCTGACGCCCGACAGTTCCCGTTTCTGGCCCGCGAGCACCTACCGCCCCGGGAGTTCTCCGCCGTCGTTCGACAAGCAATTCCTGCGCGATTGGCTCGAAACCACCGGCTGGGACAAAGCCAGCCCGCCGCCGGCGTTGCCCGCGGAGGTGGTGGAGGGAACCGCGGCGAAGTACGCCGAAGCGTTGCAGATGCTGACGGCGTGAGTTGTCACCGTCCGGGCGGTCGCTTCGGCGGTTCGTCCATCACGACGGTCGCCCCGGGGTCGGGGGCGTTGTGGATCGCTTCGGCCAAATCATCGATGCGGACCATGTCCCTCGCGGCGACCGTTTCGGGTATCGGCTCCGAACTCATGAGGTGGCCCCACGCGCTCCAACCCTCGACGTGGATGCACACGGCTTTGATCGCCGCCATCAGCGGCATCGCGAGGAACAACCCGGAGGTTCCCCACACGAGATCCCAAAAGAGGCAGCCGATCAGCACCGTGGTCGCGTTCAGGTCCATGCTCTTGCCCATAACCCACGGCACGATGATGTAGCCTTCGAACGTGACGACGGCGCAGTAGACGACGATGATGAGCATGGCGACGGCGGGCGAGACGTAGACCATCGCATCGAGCACCGGCGGGATGCCGGCGGCGATGGTACCGAGGTAGGGGACGTAGCAGAGGATGAACGTGAGCACCGCCCAGAGCAACGGCTGCTTCAACCCGAGCGACCAGTAGAAGAGCCAGAGACAGAGCGCCAATCCGAAGTTGACGATGGTCCGCCAGACGAGGTACGAGCGCACGGCGTCGGCCATTTCTTTGAACGCCGAGGTCACTTGGCGTTGCACTTCCGGGCCGGGGCCGAAAATGTTGCGCACCTTCTTCGCCAGCAGTTCCCCTTCGAGCAAGAGGAAGAGCAAGATGAACAGGATCAGCACGCCCTGCCAGAGGAACGAGGCCCCGAGCTTGGTCAGTTCCAACAAAGCGTTGGTGATGTAATCGCCCGTGAGGTATTTGCGCACTTGTTGGAAGAGGCCCGATTCGTCCGGATCTTTCGGGAAGGTGTCGTTGATCGGCAGGGGGCTGGAGTTCTGCAAACTCGTGCGCAGCTTGGAGTACATCTCCTTCTGCTTCACCTCGTCGTTCGGCGCCGGCAAGTCGGAAATGATCTGCGGGATGGCCAAGGCGACGAGGGTGAACACGGCGAGGTGGAGAACCACCAGCACGCCGATGGCGGAGAAGCAGGCGAAAAACCAAGGCATGCCGATGCGGCGGTTGAGGAACTTGGCCCACGGCCACAGGATTGAGGCGAGCAGCGCCGAGATGATGAGCGGGATGAAGATCGACCGCCCGAGGTAGAGGGCGATACTCCCGCCGAGCAGGGCGAGGATGTTCAGCCCGTAACGGGTCGCCGTCGTGAGGTTCAAGTTCATGGGGGGTAGTATCGCAAGCCCGGGGTTCCGAGTCGAGCCTATCGGGAGTTGGCATTGCGAATTGTAGGTCGGGCATCGGCCTCACCGCGGCGCTCGACGCGGCCATCGCCGACCCGCGTTCGCCCGAACGCATCGTCCACCCGCAGAAGACACTCTTGGCCCAGCGGGTCCTCGGGCTCGCCGCCGGCTACGAGGACCTCAACGACCACCAACTCCTCCGGGGCGATCCGCTCTGGCAGGCCGCCACCGACCACCCCGAAGTCGACGGCTCCGCCGAACTCGCCTCGGCCCCCACGCTTTGCCGGCTCGAGAACCGCATCGGCCGCGCCGACCTCCTCCGCATCGCCACGATCCTCGTCGACCAGTTCCTCGCGTCGTTCGAGGCGCCGCCCGCCGAACTCATCCTCGACATCGACGCCACCGACGACCCGATCCACGGCCATCAAGAAGAGCACTTCTTCCACGGCTACTACGACCACCACTGCTTCCTGCCGCTGTACATCACTTGCGGCTCGCGTCTGCTCGTGGCCCACCTGCGGCCGTCGAACATCGGGGCCGACCACCGGGCGGCCCCGATCCTCAAGCTGCTGGTGGCCCGCCTGCGTGCGCAATGGCCCGCGGTGAAAATCCTGATCCGAGGCGACGGCGGATTCTGCCGCTGGAAACTGATGCGGTGGTGCGATTCCCACGACATCCGCTACGCGTTCGGCCTGCCGAGGAACCGCGTGCTGGAAGGCCGCTCGGCCGAGTGGATGGCCCAAGTGGCCGAGGCCCACCGCTTGGACGGCCGGAGCCACCGGGTGTTCGGCGAGCTGAGCTACGCGGCGCAGACGTGGGACCGGCCGCGGCGGGTGATCGCGAAGGCCGAGCACCTGCGCGGTGCCGGGCAGGGGAAGTCGAACCCGCGCTACGTGGTGACGAACTTGGCCGGCGAGGCGCGGGCGATCTACGAGGACGTGTACTGTCAACGGGGTGACAGCGAGAACCGCATCAAGGAACAGCAGCTCGGACTCTTCGCCGACCGGACGAGCTGCCACGCCTTCCTCGCGAACTCGTTCCGGGTGCTCTTGGCGGCGGCCGCTTACGGGCTGGTCGAACACATCCGCCGGACGGCCTTGGTCGACACGGAACTGGAGAAGGCCGAAGTGGGCACGATCCGGCTGCGGCTGTTCCGCGTCGCCGCACTGGTGGTGACGAGTGTGCGGCGACTGGTGGTGCGGCTCTCGACGAGCTACGTGGGACGCGATCTCTTCGCCCTCGTCGCCGAACGCCTCCAAACACGTCCCCGAATCGAGAGCTCGTAACGCGGAGACAATCCGAAATTCGCCGCCTCCACCGGCGTGGGGGAAAGGGGGAATGTCGGCCCGCCAGCATCGGGATGCGAGAACAGAGCAAAAGTGAATCGGGGCTCAAGAAAACGCTGGATTGGCTAAAACTGATGAAATATCCGGGCTAGC
>JANOSQ010000616.1:0-9827 GCA_031415915.1 Fimbriiglobus sp.
TAGCTTTTCGCCCGCAGTCGCGGCTCGCACGATGATCGTGGGCGTGTCGCCGCCGGCGCGTTTCACCAGCACGTCGAAATCGAAGGCGTGCAGCGGTTGGCCGAATTCGAGCATCACGTAATTGGTGATGTCCACGACCGCCGAGATCGGGCGCATCCCCGATGTTTGCAAGCGGGAGTGCATCCAACGCGGAGCGGTCCCGGCGGATGCGTTCCGAATCAGCGTCGCACTGTAGCGCGAGCAGAGCTTCGGATCGTCGATCCGCACTTCGACTTTGCCAATTGCGGATTCGGAGACCATCGGGAATTCGAGCGATGGTTCGCTGACGACCGCTCCTGTGAGCGCCGCGACTTCGCGGGCCACGCCCAGCATCGACAAGCAGCGGGCCATGTTGGGGAGGACGTCGAGTTCGATCACGACATCCCCCAACACATCCTGGATCGGCGTGCCTGGGGCGGGGTCGCCGTCGTCGAGAACGATGATGCCGTCGTGGTCCTCGGCGATGCCGAGTTCGAAGTTCGACATGCACATGGCATCGTTCATGATGCCGCGGAGGGCCTTCGGTTCCAAGGTGAACGTGGCCTTCTTACCGTCTTTGTCGGTGTAGAAGTACTTGCTGCCGCGGAGGCCGAGGACGACCTTCATCCCCGCTTCGCCGGGGGCGATGTTCGGCGCGCCGGTCACCACGGTCTTCGGTTCCGGTTGGCCGTAATCCACCGTCACGAGCTTGAGTTTGTCCGCGTCGGGGTGCTTCTCGATCTTCAACACCTTCGCCAGCACGACATGCTCGCGATCCCAGACGAGACCGGCGTCCTCGGGCTTCACGCGGAGGCCGTCGGGGACGGGCAAACCCAAGACGCGGATCGACGCCGATTCTAACCCGGCGAGCGTGAGGCGTTCGACCAACTCGGCGGGCGAAGAGGGCAGGGTGACGTATTCGCGGAGCCAAGAGAGCGGGACGAGCATGGCGGTCTCGGGGAAACGGCGAGCGGCCGGGCGAACCCGGCCGGACTGTGGAGCTATGCTACGGACGCGGGTTCGGGCTAGCGCTTCTTCTTGGCGCCGCCCAAGATGACGTCGAACAAGCCGCGCGTGATGGCGTGGCCGACGGAGGTGGCAATGGCGCGGGTCGCGCTTTTGCAGAAGGCCATGAAGACTCCGTCGGTGCGGCGGGCGGTGGTCTTCGGTTCCTTGCCGCCCGCGGTCGCTTCCTGCTCGGCCCGCTTTTTGGAAAACTCCTCCCGCTTCGCACGGTCGTCGGCGTCGTCGCCGGCGCCGCCGTCCGCCGCAGTGCGGCCGAGCAGGATTTCGTAGGCCGATTCGCGATCGACGGCTTTCTCGTAGTGACCATAGACGATGGAGCTTTTGATCGCGGTCTCGCGTTCGGCATCCGTGATCGGGCCGATTTGGCCGCTCGGCGGAATCACCAAGCCGCGTTGGACGATCGCGGGCGTCCCCTTCGCATCGAGAAATGAGATTAGCGCTTCGCCCACGGCGAGTTGGGTGATGACTTCGGCCGTGTCCAGCTCGGGGTTGGCCCGGAAGGTCTCCGCGGCGGTGCGGACCGCTTTTTGATCGCGCGGGGTGAACGCCCGCAACGCGTGTTGGACGCGGTTGCCGAGTTGGGCGAGCACGCTCTCCGGGATATCGAGCGGGTTTTGCGTGACGAAATAGATGCCGATGCCCTTGGAGCGGATGAGCCGTACGACTTGCTCGATTTTTTCGAGGAGCGTCTTCGGCGCTTCGTTGAAGAGTAAGTGGGCTTCGTCGAAGAAGAAGACGAGCTTCGGCTTGTCGAGGTCGCCGACTTCCGGGAGCCGCTCGAAGAGTTCCGCGAGCAGCCAGAGGAGAAACGTCGCATAGAGTTGCGGCGATTGCAGGAGCTTGTCGGCGGCGAGGATATTGATCACGCCCCGGCCTTTGGCGTCGGTCTGGACGAAGTCCATGAGGTCGAGCGCGGGTTCGCCGAAGAAGATTTCGCCGCCTTGTTCCGCGAGCACGAGCAGCCCGCGCTGGATCGCCCCGATGCTGGCGGGGGAAATGTTGCCGTACTCGGTCTTCAGCGTCTTGGCGTTGTCGCCGACGTACTGCAACATCGCTTTCAGGTCTTTGAGGTCGAGCAGGAGCAGCCCGTTGTCGTCGGCGACTTTGAACGCGATTTGCAGGACGCCGGCTTGGGTGTCGTTCAAGTTCAACAAGCGCGACAACAGCAGCGGCCCCATCTCGGAGATCGTGGCGCGCACCGGGTGGCCGCGCTCGCCGAAGACATCCCAGAACGTCACTGGGAAGTCGCAGAATTGGAAGTCGGTCAACCCGAGCAAGGCGATCCGGTCCGCGATGGGCGGCTTCGGCGTGCCCGCTCGGCAGATGCCCGAAAGATCCCCTTTGACATCCGCGAGGAACACGGGGACACCCGCCCGGCTGAACCCCTCCGCGAGCTTTTGGAGAGTCACGGTCTTGCCCGTACCGGTGGCCCCCGCGACCAACCCGTGGCGGTTGGCCATCTTGGGCAAGAGTTCGAGATCGATTGTGGATTTGGCGACGAGGATGGGGTCGGGCATGGAGTATCCAGAGAGAATCGATCGTTGGGGATTGTATTCCGGGGGCATTCGCGGCGACAGGGCGACGGGCGAACCGGCATCCCGTAAAGTGTCCGTATGCATCCACCCGCGATTCTGTTGGCTTCGTTCGTGCTGCCGCTCGTAGCTTTGGGAGCCGTGGCCATCGCCGCCGGTGTGCCGGTCCTCATCCACTTGCTGAGTCGCCAACGTTATCAGATCGTGCCGTGGGCCGCGATCCGCTTCCTGATGGCCGCGCAGAAACGGCACCGCCGGCGCATCGACCGCTGGGTGCTGCTCCTCCTGCGAATGCTGGCGCTGCTGTTGCCTTTGGCGGCCATGTGCGCCGCGACCGATTGGGCCGAGCGCGGTTGGCAGTGGATCCGGCCGGGGCAACTCGTAGCCGTGTCGAACGCGCCGCGGACGCACCATGTCATCGTGCTCGATGCGTCCTTGAGCATGACGGCGAAGGGGGAAAACGGCACGCGCTTCGCCACCGCCCTGAAGCAGATCGAAGATTTGATCCGCGGGGCCAACCCCGGCGACGGCTTCTCGATCTTGATGCTCGGCAACGGGGCACGGGCGATCATCCCCGGCCCGGCCGATGATCTCGACGAAATCCTCCCGCGAATCCAAGGGTTGAAGGCGACCCACGGCACCGCGGATTACGCCGCCGGGGTATCGTTGATCGCCGACACCTTGGCCGGTGCCGAGCGGGACTTCCCGCGCCGGCAAGTGACGATCTTCACCGATGCCCAGCGTTCCGCGTGGAGCGCGGTGTTGCCCAAGACCGACGCGCCCCTCCCGGAGACATGGCAGAAGGTGTTCGCCCTCGCCGATGTCGGGATCATCGATGTGGCCGGGGCCGACGTCGAAAACCTCGCGGTCGTCAACGTCCTGCTCGCCGATCCGCTCGCGCTCGTGGACAGCCCGACCGCGGTGACGGCGACGATTCAAAACTTCGGCAAGACCGATCGCACGCAAGTTCGCGTCGAACTGTTGATCGGCCGACCGGGCGGAACCGAGTCGGAGCCGGTGCTCGCCGATGTCCTCCCGATCGACACGCTGCCGGCCGGGCAGCAAGCGAGCGTCGTCTTCGTCCTCGACAAAAAGACGGCCAAATTCCAGACGCCCGGATTGCACATCCTCCAAGTGAAACTCGCCGATGCCGATGATCTCCCGGCCGACGATCAACGCACGCTCGCCTTGCTGGTGCGGCAAAATCTCCGAGCGCTGCTGGTGAATGGGAAAGGTTCCCCGGAGCCGGCGAAGCGGGCCAGCGACTACTTGCAAACGGCGCTCGATCCCGGCAAGCAGAAGTTGTCGGACAACCCGGCGCGGCCGCGCACGGTGAGCTTGGCCGAGTTCGCCGATGCGGAATTGTCCGACTTGTCGGCGGTCGATTGCGTCTTCCTGTGCGATGTGCCGGCGCCGAGCGCGGCGCAGATCGCCCGGCTCGAAGCCCACCTGAAACGCGGCGGGGGCGTCGTCATTGGCCTCGGGCCCAACGCGGCGAACAATCTGGACTGGTACAACCAACTCTTGTTCAACGGGGGCAACGGCCTGCTCCCCGGCAAGCTGACGGGCGTGGTGAAATCGAAGTCGCCCGATGTCGCCGACTTCCGTATGGCCGCCGACGAGGCCTCGTTCCGCCAAGATCCGCTGGCCGCGTTCCGCACCGACAACGCCCGCGGCGGTTTGCTAGCGGTGCCGTTCAAGCAGTATGTCCGCATGGATGCGCCCGTCGATGGCCGCGCTCGACGGATCGCCTCGTTCGTCCCGGCGAAGCCCGAGGTGTTGAAGCCGGGCGAAGAAGCGGCGAAGCCCGACCCGGCCATCGCCGAATGGGCGCGGCACCGCGGCCGGGTGATCGTGTATTGCTCGAGCTTCAATCAGGATTGGAGCGACTGGCCCGTGCTGCCAAGTTACCTGCCGATGGCCCACGAACTGTTGCGATTCGCGGCGACCAGTCCGGATCGGCACACGCTCCGCGTCGGCGACGCGTTGGAAGAACTCTACCCCGTCGCGCGGATCGGCTCGAAGGTGGAGATCACCGGTCCCGATGGACTCAGCGCCTCCGGCGTCGTCCAAGCGGGCGATGAAACCGGCGTACTCCGGTATCCCGAGACGAATCTATCCGGGCTGTACTGGCTCGGCGGGGCGGGCGAAGCGGCGACGATCTTCGCGGTGAACGTGCCCGAGACCGGCCGCGGCGGGGGCAGCGAATCGGACTTGGCCCGCGTCGAGTATTCGAAGCTCAAAGACATCGGCTCGAAGGTGCAAATCGCGGCGTCGCCCGGGGAACTCGCGTTTGAAACGTCCGAAGGCGGACTGGTCGTGCTGGCCCCGCGCCCGCACGGGCCGACGATCGCGCGTTGGTTGCTCTCGCTCGTTTTCTTGCTGCTCGTCGCGGAGATCGGCTACGCCTGGTGGATCGGGCCTTCGCGGGCCATCGCCGCGGGAGTCGCCCAAGCGGGCCGAGCGCAGCAGAAAACCGCTTGGCCCTTCCGCCTCGTCGAAGTCGGCTTCGGTATCGCCGCCCTCGGCATCGCACTCGGGCTGTTGGCGACGGTGATCCACGCCGAGTGGTCGGGCCACCCGCTCGGGTTCCTACCCGAAGGAACCCGCGGGGTGATCGAAGAAACCTTGGGCGTGCCCTCGGCCGGGCCGGGGGAAGGCACGAAGTGGAAGCTCGACACCGCGACGGCCTACCTGAGTTCATTCAAAGCGGATCGACGGCTCATCGGCGGGTTGGTGATTTTGGCCATCGCGACCGTCGCCGTTTTCTACTGGCTCGAACGCCGGGCCAGCGGCAAACTCCGCCGCGTCCTCTTGCCGGCCTTCCTGCGAATCGCCGCTGTATTGCTCCTCGGCTTCATCTTGCTTCCGCAGTTGAAGCTCGCATTTCAACGGGATCGCTGGCCCGATGTCGTCATCCTCATCGATACCTCCGCGAGCATGGGTCGCATCGACCCGTTCGAAGACCCGGCCGTCCGGGCCAAGGCGGCGGAGTTGACGCTGGCCGCGGACGTGCCCGAAGCCCATCGGCTCCAGTTCGCGCAAATGTTGCTCAACGGCAAGAAGACCGCGTGGCTGAACAAGCTCGTCGCCGAGAAGCAGGTGAAGGTTCACCTCTACGCCATCGACGAACAAGCGCGGCTGCTAGCGACGCTCGACGAACCCGACGACGTGGACACGGGCCGCAAAGCCATCGCGGATTTGAAGCCGACCGGCCCGACGAGTCAGTTGGGTGATGGGTTGAGGGCCGTGCTCGGGGCGTTCGAGGGTCGCCCGCCGTTCGCGGTGATCGTGCTGACCGACGGCGTGACCACCGACGGCGAGAAGTTGTCGAAAGCGGCCGAGCGCGTCGGCGTGTCGTCGACGCGCAAGCGGGTGCCGATCTACACCGTCGGCCTCGGCGATCGCTACGATCCGCCCGATTTGATCCTCTCGGATTTGAAATCGGACGACGTGGTTCGCAAAGGGGACGAACTGATCCTCGAAGCCCGGCTGACGGTGCGCGGGCCGAACCCACCCAAGAGCGCGCCGGTGATCTTGTACGAACGGCAGGGAGACAAGCTCGTCGAACGCGGCCGGCAGATGGTGACACTCGATCCGGCCGGGAAGCCGGTGCCCGTGCGGATCGCGCACACCCCGACCGAGATCGGCGAGAAGACGTTCGTACTCGATACACCGGGGTTACCGGACGAAGCGGAGACCGGCGACAACCGCCTCGAACGCGTCGTGCTCGTCACCGATACCAAGAAGCTCAAGGTGCTGCTGGTGGATGGCTACCCGCGCTACGAGTTCCGGTTCCTCAAGACGCTCTTCGAACGCGAGACCGAAACGGAAAAGGGGGGGCGTTCTACCGACCTCGACGTGCTCTTCCTCGACGCGTCCGCGGGGCACTGGCAGTTGGACAAGAGCACAGAACGACTCCGCGGCGTCGTGCCGACGAAGACCCAATTGTTCGAGTACGACGCGATCATTTTCGGCGATGTCAACCCGGCCCTGCTGCCGAAGGCGAACCAGTTCCTCACCGACCTCGCGGAGTTCGTGAAGGTGAAAGGGGGCGGGTTGATCTTCATCGCCGGGGAACAAGCGACGCCGCACAAACTCTTCGAGACGCCTCTCGGAGAACTGCTCCCGATCGCCCCGACCGAAACCGCGAGCAAGACCGGCGGGCCGAGCCCGACGCCGGAGAATTCGCCGATCAAAGTGGACTTCAAACCGAAGCTCACGGCTTTGGGTCGATCCCATCCGCTGTTCCGCTTCACCTCGGACGAAGCCGAGAACGACCGCATCTGGGAGTTGCTCCGTGGGTTCTACTGGCACAGCTCGGGCTACCGCAAGAAGCCCGCTGCGGAAGTGCTGGCGACGCACCCGACCCAATCGGCGGAGGGGGAGCCGAATTCCCTGCATCCGATTGCCCTCCAACAGTTCGTCGGCGCCGGCCGGGTGATGTTCTTGGGCTTCGACGAAACTTGGCGCTGGCGGTTCCGGCTCACCGAAGAACGCTTCGACCAATACTGGTCGCAGGCCGTGCGGACGGTCGCGCGGAGCAAAGTCTCGCGGGTGGAATTGAGGACCGACAAACCGACGACGTACCGCCGGGGGGAGCCGATCGGGTTGACCGTCCGCTTCCCGGACGATGCCCCGGCCCCGGCTCTGGACGCGGTGGTGAAGGTGCGGGTCGAGCGGAAACCGATCCGGCTCCCGGGGCAATCGGGCCGGGTCGGCGAGGCGGAGACGCAGACTGTGCGCTTGACCAAAGTACCGGGGACGAGGGCCACGTTCACGACGGTGCTGACGCGCACTCCCGAAGGGGAATACGGCTTCCAACTCACGGACGGGGCGCCGACGAAACAGGCGAACAACCCGAGGGCCGAAGCCAAGGTGCTACCGCCGCAGGGGGAACTCGATCAACTGAGCATGAACCGGGCGGATTTGGAAGAGACGGCCAAGAAAAGCGGCGGCGAGTTCTACACGTTGGCGAACGCGGACGAATTGATGGCGAAACTGGTGGTGAACGACCGCGATCGGGTGCAGTTGAATCAACCCTGCTCGCCGCTGAGCGTTTGGAACCACGCGGCGCTGTTCGGGCTGTGGGTGGTGTTGTTGGCGGCCGAGTGGTGGTTGCGGCGACGGGAGAGGTTAGTGTAGGTCACGCGCTGCGTGACGGGTCGAGGAGTGCGGATGCGAATCGGGTTTTCGAAGCCCGTCACGCAGAGCGTGACCTGCGAATGCTCAAGGCCCATCAACGAAAAAAGCGACCGGGCCTCCCCGGTCGCTTTCTATTGACGGGCCACACGACTACTTGTGGGCGTCGTGGCATTCTTTGCAGGACTTGCCGAGGGCGCCGAGGGCAGCGGTCGTCGCTTTGGCGTCTTTCTTTTCGACCGCGGCGGAGATGTCCGCGGTGGTCTTGGCGTACTTGACGCTGAGCTTCTTCCACGAGGCGGCTTCGCCCTTTTCGACCGTGTTTTTGCCGAGCGCTTCGCCGAACACTTTGAGCGCGTCGGCCGAGGTCTTCGCGTCTTCCCACTTCTCCGCCTTTGCGGAGTTTTCGATCTTGGCCTTCAACGACTTGGTGCCGGCATGGCCCTGCTTCATGATCTCTTCGACCGTCGGCACCTTGTCTTCGGCCTTCTTGTCTTCGGCGCTCAGAGCACCGATGCCGAGCGTCAAGGCGAGCAGGCCCACCGTGAGGGTGATCGCCGACCGCGTGATCTTCCGAACCATCTGTGTCGTCTCCGAAAAAGTAGGACGTTCGCCGCCGGCGATGCGACCTCCGCACCGTCCGCATCCGCAAACTATATCGTTCGGACGCGGCCGGAGGAATCATAATTCACACCACTTCGGCGATTTTTCGGCGTATCATGGCTTTCCCGCACGAACAGTGCGGTTCGGCCTACCCCGGCCACCTCCGGCCCGTATCTCATTCCCATTCTGCAAGCGGGATGGTTTCCTCCCCCGCCGGAGTCCCCCGGCCATGAACGCCGTCCTGCGCGAATACGTGTTGAAAGGCCTGTTCTTGGGCCTTTGGGCCTACCTCGCCCTCGTCCACCCCGCTTGGAATTCGGTCTGGAACGTCGTCGGCTACTTGCTGGCCGGCTTCGCCCTCGGCTTCGCCCTCGGCATCGTCCAGCAAATCTTGCGCGGCTACCGCCCCCTCCGCAATCCGCCCGGCTTCTTGCTGCTCGTGCTGCTCGATAGCCCCTTCTGCATCTACTTCGGCGTGATCGGCGGACTGACCGCGGGGTTGTTTTTGGAACGCCCGCCCGATGTGGAAGCGGAGACATTCCAAGCCATCCTCGGCAGCATGGTGACGACGCCGATCCAATCTCAGATCTACGATTGGCTCGGCTACTTCGCCATCGGCGGGGCACTGCTCGGCTTCGGCTTCTACCGGCTGGCGGGGATCAAGGACAAACTCTATCGGTTGGTCATCGGCGCCGTCGTCGGAGCCATCGGCGTCTACCTCGCCATCAGCTACATCGATGCTTTCCCGAGTCTCGCGGACAAAGCCGACCAGCAGAAATTCGCCACGATCCTGCTTCTCGGGTTGCCCTTCTTCTACCTGCTCGCGTTCTGCGGGGAGACGGAAGAATCCGAAGTGGAAATCGCCGCGCTCTGCGCCGGCCTCGGCGTCGGGCTTTATCTGCTGCGGTTGTCGTCCGAACTGCCGGAGGTGGGCGACAAGCTCATCTTCTTGGTGCCGCTGATCCTCTACTACGTCTACGTCGTCCGCGTTCAGCCGGGGTTGCGCGTCTTCAAGCACACCCTGCGCGGCTACGGCAACTTGTCGCTGCGGCGGATCCAAGAGGCGATCGCTTCCTTCGGCCGGGCGCTGCAACTCGACAAGAAGAACGACATGGCCATGAAGGGCCTCTACGAGTTGCACCGCAAAGTGGACGTGTCGAAACTCGACGGCAACACTCAGCAGTTGCTCAACTTCGACTTCTGCTTGCAGCTCGCGCAAGGGCACTTAGTCCAAGACCGCGCCCCGTCTGTGGGGGAACGCGAAGAAGCGGTGCGCCTCTTGGATACGGTCGAACGCTACCGGCCGGCGCTGATGCCGCGAACCGATTACCTGAAGGCCGTGGCCCAGACGCACGCCAAGGATTACGACCTCGCGGCCGGTTATTTGGATCGCCTGCTCGATCCCGAGCAGCCGTATGTGCAGACCGTGCGGCAAGACGTGCTCTATCCCGCTTACGGCTTGGCCTTGCGGCAACATCCCGAACTCGTGCGGCGGCTCGGCGAAAC
>JANOSQ010000617.1:0-2117 GCA_031415915.1 Fimbriiglobus sp.
TGCCCGAAGGCAACGGCGGCGGTCGCCGCTATCAGGATTGAGGATCGAGGATTGCGTAGGGCGGGTGTAGTCTTCGGAACCCGCCGCTTCACCGAGTGGGGAGGCGGCGGGGTACAATTGAGGGCTCGCTCGGAGAGTACATCCAAGTAACGTTTGGAGATGCTTTCATGGATACGGTGTTGATTCGTTCGCGCAGCGGGGCCGATAGCAAACTCCATCTCGAAGTGCCGGTCGGGCAACCCGATTGCGAGTTCGACGTGGAAGTCGTCGTGCGACCGAACAAAACGACCGGCGGCGAGTGGCCGGTTGAGTATTTCGATTTGTTCGGCTCCATCGCGGACGAGACGTTCGAGCGCCCGCCGCAAGGGGAACTGCCCCGAGCCGTGGAGTTGGAATGATCTATCTGCTCGATTCCAATGTCTGGATCACGGTACTCCGCCGTCCGACTTCGGCGTTGGCCAACCGATTTCGCTCCGAACGACCGGCGGATATCCGAACCTGTTCCGTCGTCGTCTCGGAGTTGCGGCACGGTTGTTTGCGCAGTGCCAAATCCGTCGCGAATCGAGCCGCAGTCGATTCGCTGTTCGCCCCGGTCACCAGCCTTCCGTTCGACGATGCCGCCGCGGAACATTTTGCTCAGATTCGCTATTTCTTAGAGCGAGCCGGATGCATGATCGGGCCTTACGACATGCAAATCGCCGCGATTGCCCGGGCCAACGGCCACACGCTGGTGACCCACAACACCTCGGAATTCAACCGCGTGCCGGGTCTTATGATCGAAGATTGGCAAACCCCTTGAAGTCCATGCTCGCGTTCGCTTGCGCAAGTTGAGGATTGCGATTTGCGTTGGGCGGGTGTAGTCTTCGGAACCCGCCGCTTCCCCGAGTGGGAGGCGGGGGGGTACAATTGAGCGATAACTATCCGGTGCGTATGTCCTTCTCGCAGCCCAACCTGTTTTCCACGATCACCAACCGGGGACTTTTCTCCGGCCACTGGCTCGACAACCGCTTTGACAAAGAACCCGAATGGCTCGAATACGAAGGCGCAGCGGCGGAATCGTTGGCTGGACTGGTGAACCTTTGGAAGGCCGAACGGAAGCGAGTGGCGAAGTACGGAAACGAGCAGGGTTTGGAAGTCGCGTTCATACAACCTGTCCTGAAAGCCTTGGGGTGGAAACTCAAATACCAAACTTTCCTCCAGGGACGTGAACCCGATTACGCGCTATTCGTATCGGACGATGAACTATCTCACGCCCTCGATGCGGGGCACAAATCCGACGACTTTTGGAAACCCGCCGCAGTCGTCGCCGACGCCAAGAAGTGGGAGTTGCCGCTCGACAAAAAGGTCGGCTCGGGTGCGAAGAAGGAATACCCGCCCGAACAGATCGAATGGTATTTGGATCGCAGTCGGAAATCGATGGGCATTCTGACGAATGGGAAGCTCTGGCGACTCATCCCGCGCGAACTCGGCCCGCATCAGCGGCGTTTCCAGACATATTATCAAGTCGATCTGTCCCTGATCCTCGATGCCGCGCTCGACGGTGGCGCGTTGAGTTTTGGCGCCGCCGAAGATTACCGACGCTTTTTCCTGTTCTTCGGGCCGGCCGGCTTCGTGGAGCGAGACAGCCGCAAGCCATTGGTTCAACGGGCCGGCGAAGGCAGTTCGGAATACCGACTCGGCGTCAGCGAAGGATTGAAGGTAAAAGCGTTCGACGCGCTCGGCACCTGTATCGAAGGGTTTCTCTCGTACTCTCACAACGCGCTCGATGCGGACGCAGATTTGCTCCGGTGCCGCGAAAACAGTTTTATTCTGCTCTATCGCCTCCTGTTCATCCTGTTCGCGGAAGACCGCCGACTGCTGCCCTACAACGTCAATTCCGTTTACACCAAGAACCGATCGCTCGGCAAACTCCGCGACGAGATCGCCGCCAAACGGGATCGGACGAAACTCGGCGGCGATGATTTCTCCCGCTCGGCGACGACGCTGTGGGATCACCTTTTCGAGTTGTTCGATTTGATCGATCGCGGGCATAAGACCTACGGAGTGCCCGCATACAACGGCGGGTTGTTCGATTCCGAATCGCATCCATTCTTGGCCGAGTTCAAACTCGCGGATTG
>JANOSQ010000618.1:0-5135 GCA_031415915.1 Fimbriiglobus sp.
ACTGCGTTCAGCGATCAACCGACCAAGAGCTTCGGATCCGAAGCTTTGGTGGGAACTCCGTTGGAGGGTGCGCCCGGCCCGAACGAACAGGCCGAGGAGGTCGTCCGGAAATTGAACGAACACAAGCAACCGGCGACGGCGTATCGCCTCGCCGGCGAGGCCAGCTATGCCCGCGAATTCGCATTCGCCACCGTAACAGTCACCGAGAAGGGTCGAGAACAGACGGTGAGTGTGCTCGTGGATCTGAAGAACTCGCAGGGCACGGTCCGGAGCGCGCCGCCCGAGGCTCCGAAGAAAGAAGTGGAGAAGGCCCCTTTCGCCGTGGGCCGGGGTTCGAGCGATACCCCGCGCGGTCGCAGCAGCGAAGTCGAACGACCCAACGCCGATGGAATCAAACTCGGTTCGCCACTCCCGGATCGCGTGAAAGCGGCGATCCCCGCGATCCTCAACAGCACCGGCTTCCCGACGGGCGAAATCACCGTGACATCGGTTCCCGAACTGACCATTCCCATCGAAGCCGACGGCCGCATTTGGACGGCGACTTACAACGGGATGACGGGTAGCCTCAGCGGCAAACCGGCGGAGACCGAGGAAAAACCCGAGCCGAGTGTCCGGAGATTCCTGACGCGCTTGCATTTGGCCCACGGCTACCCCGGCGAACAAGACTCCCGTTGGTTCTGGGCGGTGATCGTCGATGCGACGGCGTTCGTGATGTGTTTCTGGGGCTTATCCGGGCTCATCATGTGGTGGCAAATCAAAGCGACGCGGATCGCCGGCGCCATCGTGTTGCTCCAGAGCGCCGCGGCCGCGATCGCCCTTGGATTCGGCATGTTTTCGCTGATGGTGGGGTGATCCCGGCAAGAACTTTCCCGAATACGCATCGACAAACTCAATATGTTTACGCCCCGAGTGCACCGCTCGACAATACGGCTCAGCCGAGTTTCCTGATGCGTCCTCCGTGTTCGTCGGCAAGCACGACGCTTTGAAGTCGGACAAGAAACTCGTCGGGGTCGTGAGTGGCAAGGTCGGTACCAAGCCCTACACGGGCGAGTTCAAGCAGAAGTAGCCAACGGGTATCACCGAACGAAGCGCGGGATGCGTTCGCCCGATCGCCGGGGTACCATCGGGTATCGGTCGGCGCCGGTCGCCGCCAGCAACCAAGGGTACTCCGCACCGCCGTCCTGCAAAGCGCCGGCTTTGAGGTAGCGTTCCGCGAGTTTGCTCGTGCCGGTTTCGCCCGGCGATGGCGTCGGTTGCAAATAGCGACGTCCCACGATGGGCGACGAGCGGGCGAATGATTGCCCGCAGTTGCTCACGCGGCTTTTGAACGTGACCGCGCCCAACGCCCGGTAGGCGATGGTGCCGCTCTCCAAGTCGGCCTTGCGCGACAGGAACCGCCCGTAGCGATCCGCGTCGATTTCGTACGGCCCCCACGACGACACCCGGCCCCCGAACGACGCGATCCAATCGATCGTCTCGTCGAACGTCAGATTCACCCCCGGCTGCCGCCGCAGCGCCCACGCCCGGATCTTCAGATCCGCCGGCATCCAACTGACGGTATCCACGGCCACCACGATCTCCCCGGCACCGGTGGTATGCGTGCGCACGAAGGTCGCCCAAGTGTGGGTCTGACTCGTGCGCGGCGGTACCGACTGCGCCCCGAAGAGCGTCATGTAATACCGTTCGATGGGAACCTCGGCCGCGCCGAGAGCCGAGGCGGTGAGGAGCAAGACCAACGCCGATCCGGTGAAGCGCATCGCGGAGAATCCCCGTTGAAGAGTCGGCACAGTGGGTACTGTCCGCCGCGCGAGCGGTCGAATCAAGCTCCGGACGGTCGCGGGAATGGGAACCGACGGGCGATCCCACTCACAACCCGGACGATCCATCACTTCGCCAGAATTTCGTGCACCGTACTCGTGATCAACCCGCGTTGGTCGGTCACCGTCAGGTAGTAGACCAGCGGTCGCTCGGCGGGGAGTTTCGCCGAGATTCGCGAGTCCTTGATTTCGGCCGGCGCCGACTTCCACGCGCGCTTCGGCCACGAACCTTCCGCCACCGCGTAGTGCAGGTGGGCTTCTTTCAATTCCACTTTCGAAGTCACCTCCGCCGAGACCACCGACTCCTTCGCGGTCATCAGTCCGGGCGCCGCGAGCGGAAGACCTTTCTTGAGGTGCGAGTCGATGAATGCGTCCACTTCGCCGAACGTCCAGATGTGGGCGTGGGGCAACCGCACCCGCACGGAGAGCGACTTCGCACCCGGCACCAGTTCGTAGCACTTCTTGTAGCTGTCGAGCGGATAGGCGAAGTCGTTGGTGCCGTTGAGGAACAGGATCGGGCACTTCACCCCCGGTAAATACCGCGACGGATCGAACGCCTCGACCCAGCGGGTGCGGTCGCCGTCCGTCATTTTGTCGAAGCGGCCTTCTTTCCAAACGCTGCTCTCGTGGAGGAAGCCGCAGCCGTAGACCGGCACCGCGGCTTTCAGACGGTGGTCCAAACCCGCGATGATGCAGGTGAGGTAGCCGCCCCAGCTGATGCCCGTCACGGCGACTTTCTCTTTGTCCACCTCCGGCAGCGACCGCAGCAGATTGTGCCCGCGGAGCACGGCCGCGACGGCGTGGTAGGTCCACATATCCGCCGCGGTCTTCTCGGTGAAAGGTTGGAACTTCACGTTGTCCGATTGATCCGGCCCGCCGTCGGCGAGTCGCCCCTTGGGCCCGTTGCCCGAGAGATCCATCGCCAAGGCGCAGTAACCGCGTACGGCCCAGTGCTCGGCCCACTCGCGGAACGCCTTGCCCCCGCCGCCATGGACGAGCAGTACCGCTGGGAACGGCCCCTCGCCGGTCGCCGGCTTGGTGTAGTAAGCGAACACCTTCGTCGGCTTGCCCGCCAGCGGTTCCCCGGGGTAGTAAACTTCGCGCGACTTGCCGGTCGCCTCACCCCAATCGGGTTTGACTTCGACTTTCTGGATGGCCGGGACATCCCACGGGCCGGTCTTCGGTTTCTGGGCGCGCGCGTCCGCAGAAACCATCAAAATGGCTGCGAGAAGCCAAGCGAATCGGACGGTGGTCATGCGCGTTACCTCGTGTCGGCTTTGAAGCGGAAGGCCGGTTTGCCGGTGATGTCGCTGCTGAGAATCGTCGGGCACCAGTAGCGTTCGATGTGTTCGATCACGCGGTCGGTGCCGGCGAAGTGGGCGATGCCCGGGGGCCGTTCGGGGTTGTACATGGTGTCTGTCATGTCGCGGATGAGGGCGACCGACTTGCTCAGCTTGACCATCTGCCGAATGGCGAAGGGTCGGCCGAGCACGCACATGTTCAGGTGAACCCCGCAGAGCACGATGTGCTCGATCTTGCGCTGAACCAGCAAGTTCCACGTTTCTTGGCCGTTGTCGGTGATGGCGTCCGCATCGGCGATGGTGATCGCGGCCGTCTGCCGGGACCACGCGGAGCGGATCTCGCACTTGGTTTTGCAATCGCAGCCCATGTCCGAATCGTCGATCGGCAGCACGCCTTCGCGTTTGGCGTCGGGCCAGTTCCACGCGGTGCCCCAGCGCTCGGTCGTTGCCAACGGCTCCGGGGTCTTGGCGAAGGGGGCGTCGATGGCCCGCTTCCGCTGCGGCGTGTCTTTGTAGAAGCCGGTGCAGGTGCTCGGGGCGTGGATGATGAGCACACCCTTGGCACGGGCCGCTTTCAGCATCTCGTTCATCGGCCCCGCCAGTTCGCCGACGCGGGCCGTCGCCGATTTGCACCAGTGGTCGTCCCACATATCGCAGACGATGATCGCCGTGGCTTTCGGGTTCCACGAGGCTTTCGTTTCGGTCGCGGGAACGGGCTTGGAGTCCGGCGCCGCCGCGCGGTTGCGCAGGGTCGGTTCGAGCATCGGTTTGTCTTCCTTCCCGGCCCGCGACGGGGCGAGGCCGACGAGAGCACCGCCGAGGGTAACCAGCGAGCCGAGCAAGAGTAGCGGACGCATCGGGGCTTCTCTGGGAGGGTAGGTCGGATGAGTGTACCGGATGTCGGCCAACCTATTCTGCGAAATTCCGCGACGCAGACCGGGTGCCGGGCGCCAATAGGATGGTGTGGGCATCCTCCCCATCGGCGGCCCGAATGATGGATGAACACGCGATCGGCGACTTGCGTCGCGGCGACCCGGACGCTTGGCGCGCCTTGTACGACGAGTACGCCGAGCGCGTCTGGCGGGAAGTCGCGCGCCGGCTCGGGCCGCACCCCGCCGACATCGCGGATGTCGTGCAAGAGACGATGCTCGCCGCCGCCCGCTCGGCGCGGACGTTCGACTCATCGAAAGGTTCGCTCTGGCAGTGGCTCTCGGGCATCGCCCGCGTGCAGGTGGCGCAGCACTACCGCCAGCGCCAACGGCCCGAGCGCTGGAAGCAATCGCCCGTGCAGCGATCCGAGGGGGTCGATCCACCGTCAACGAGCGATCTCGAAAGTTCCGAACTCGCCGCGCAGGTCCGCGCGGCGCTCGACGCACTGCCGAGCGACTACGGCGCCCTCCTGACCGCGAAGTATTTGGACGGCGAATCGGTCGCCGACCTCGCCGGGCGCGAACGCATCACGGAAGTGGCCCTGCGCTCCAAGCTGGCCCGCGCCCGCGAAGCGTTCCGCCGCGCCTTCACCAGCACCATCGGCCCGAACACGAAAACACCGGAGGTCGCCCGTGAACTCCTCTGACAACACCCCGGACGAAGTCGAATTGGCCAACCTGTTGGCCTCGGTCGATCGCGAGGCGCCGCCGCCGGATCGGGCATTTCTCGACGCCTTGCGCGAGCGCTCCGCCGCCGCCTTTCTCCCAATCACTCCCCGAAGTCGAACCATGAAGATCTCCTCTCTCCGCTGGATCGCCGCGGTCGCGGCGCTCCTCCTCGTCGGCGTCGTCTTCGCGCAATGGATTGCGAACCGTCGGCGCTCCCCTCGCGAGCGCGGGATCGTCCGTGCCTTGGTGCAGGTGCGAGGTCGGGGGTTCGTCGCACGAGGTCAGGAGCCCGCCGACGGTGACGGCGGAGCCGGCGACGGCGACGTTCCGCACGAAGTCGCGGCGGCTGAAGGCGCGTGAGTCCATCGGTCGTTCCTCGCGGTCCGAGGCCGCCGCGGCAGGGTGCCGGGGAGTGCCCT
>JANOSQ010000619.1:0-4728 GCA_031415915.1 Fimbriiglobus sp.
TGTCCGCCGCGCCGTTGTAGATGGTGTCGCCGATGACCGCGCGACCGACGCCTAAGTGATCCCAGTGCGCCGTGAAGATGACCGCTTCCGATTTCAGCGCCGGGTCGCTGCCTTCGACCATGCCGACGACGTTGTTGCTGCTGCGGATGGTCTTCACTTCCGTCGGCAGCTGGCCCTTCAAGTTCACGCCGAGGGAAAAGGCTTTGAACCCCTTGGTGTCGGCGGCCTTCAACAACTCATCGACTTTCTTGCCGGACATCGCCAGGAGCTTCTCCCCCGCGTTGCGGGAGAGCCACCCGGCGAAGGCGAGCGCCGGTTTCGCCGGGTCGCGCTTGAGCTGCGCCCCTTCGAGCGGGCGCACGACGGAGTACGGGTACCCGGCCGTTTCCGCGGTGTGGATGATGAAACAAGCCTTGGCGCCGCGCCGCGTCGCCTCCTCGAATTTGAATGTCCACCGACCGTAGTACGTCAACGCGTCGCCGCCGAAGAATTCGGGATCCTTCGACGGCGGTTCGTTGGTGAACAGGACGACGACCTTCCCCGTCACGTCGATGCCCTTGTAGTCGTCCCACTCGAACTCCGGGGCGGTGATGCCGTGGCCGACGAAGATCGCCTCGGCGTCAAACTCCGGGAGTTCCGTTTGCGTGTGGCTCGTGCCCGAGAACTCTTCCTCGCAGGTGATGTCGAGCGTGTCCTTGTCCCTCGACGCTCGCAGCGTGGACTTCGGACTGGTGACGACGCGGACGAGCGGCACGGGTTGGAAGTAAGTGCCGCGCTCGCCGATGGGTTTCAGCCCGGCCTTCTTGAACTCGCCGGCGAGGAAGTCGGTGGTGAGATCTTCGCCGCGGGTGCCGGGGCCGCGCCCCTCGAAGCGGTCGCTGGCGAGGACGGCCACATCGTCCTTGATCCGCTTCGCGGAAATCGCCGGCGGATCCTCCGCCCCCGCAGCGGATGCCCAAACGACGAGGCAGAAGCAGAGGAGAAACACTCGGTTCGGCACGGGGGTGTCCTTTGGGAGGTCGGGGGCGTCGCACCATCATTATGCGAGAAACCGGAACGACGGGAGGTTGCAGACTACGAGCCGGACGCGTCGGCGACGGACCACGCCGTAGATTTCGACCTTTGTGAAATTCGATCGGCCCGTCGCTGACGCGTCCGGCTCGTAGGAGTATTGTCTCGGCCGCACCCCTCCCTAGTTGCCCCGCGTCGCGCCGTCGGGTAGAACGCCACCATCATTTCGGCACCGTCGCACCGGAGGCGATTTCGCGCATGCTCGCCAAGCTCAACGCCTTCGCCCTCGTCGGCATCGAGGCGATGCCGGTCGAAGTCGAGGTCGACACCGCGGCGGGGATGTCCAAGACCATTCTCGTCGGCCTGCCCGAACTCGCCGTGCGGGAGAGCATCCACCGCATCGAGCGAGCGCTGTCCAACCTCGGCTACGCCCGGCCGACGGGTCGGACCGTCATCAACCTCGCCCCCGCCGACCTGCGCAAAGACGCCGGCGCATTCGATCTGCCCATCGCCTTGGGCATGTTGCTCGCCACGGGTCAACTGCGGCCGGAGCAAATCGCGGGCTTCGCGATCGTCGGGGAACTCGCCCTCGACGGCAGCGTGCGCGCGGTCAAGGGCGTCCTCTCCATGGCGATGGCGGCGCGCGACCTCGGCATCGGCAAGCTCCTCGTGCCCGCGATCAACGCCCGCGAAGCCGCCGTCGTCGAGGAGATCGACGTCTACGGCGTGACCAGTTTGGCGGAAGCGGTGGGCATCCTGTCCGGCGCGGTGGAGATCGATCCCGTCGGTCCGCAGGTGGCCGATCCCGCCGAGGCGCTGCTCGCTTACGATGTGGACTTCGCCGACGTGCGCGGGCAGGAGTTCGCCAAGCGGGCGCTGGTGATCGCCGCGGCCGCGGGACACACGGTGCTGATGCTCGGGTCGCCCGGCTCGGGCAAGACGATGCTGGCCCGGCGCCTGCCGACGATCCTGCCTCCGCTCACGCCTCGCGAGAGTTTGGAGACGACGCGCATCTACAGCGCGATGGGCCGGCTGCCGCCCGGCCAATCGATCCTCGCGGCGCGGCCGTTCCGATCACCGCACCACACGATCAGCGACGCGGGCATGGTCGGCGGTGGCACGGTCCCGCAGCCGGGGGAAATCTCGCTCGCCCACCACGGAGTGCTCTTCTTGGACGAACTCCCCGAGTTCAACCGCAAGAGTTTGGAATGCCTCCGGCAGCCGCTCGAAGAAGGGCGGGTGACAATTTCGCGGGCGCTGGCGTCGGTGACGTTCCCGGCGCGGTTCTTGTTGATCGCCGCGATGAACCCGTGCCCGTGCGGTTATATGGGCGATGCGAAGCGGGCCTGCAAATGCAACCCGATGTCGGTGGAGAAATACATCGGCCGCATCAGCGGACCGCTGCTCGACCGCATCGACTTGCACATCGAGGTGCCCTCCGTCGCCTTCGGCGATCTCGCCGGCAAGACCGAAGGGACGTCGAGCCTATCGATGCGCGAACAGGTCGTGAAAGCGCGCGGCCACCAATTCGAGCGCTTCGGCAACGGCGAAATGTTGAACGGCCGCATGACCCCGCGGCTCTCGCGCAAGCATTGCGTTTTGGACGCCGAAAGCCTGTCGCTGATGAAAGAGGCGATGGAATCCCTCGGCCTTTCGGCCCGGGCCTTCGACCGCATCCTCCGCGTCGCCCGCACCATCGCCGATTTGGCGGACCGCCCCGCGATCGACTCCGATCACATCGTCGAAGCCATCGGCTATCGGACTCTGGATCGCAAACTGTGGAACCGGTGAAGTCGAGGCCGGACGCGTCTACAATCCCCTCATGCCCGAATCCGCACTCGCCATAGTCGTCCGCGGGACCGATTGGTCCGAGACCAGCCGGATCGCCACGCTGTTCACCCGAGAGTTCGGGAAGATCCGCGCGCTGGCCAAGGGGGGGCGTCGGCTCAATTCCAAGTTTGAAATCGCCTTCGACTTGCTCAACGTTTGCCACGTCAACTTCATCCGCAAGGCCGGGGGGTTGGAACTGCTCACGGAAGCCCAGATCGTCGAACGCTTCCCGCACCTCCGCACCGATCTCCCCGCACTCTATGCGGGGTACTACATCGCCGAACTCCTTTCCGAGGGAACCCAAGAGTACGACCCGCACCCGCTGCTTTTCGACGCGGCCGTGGAAACCCTGCGGACGCTGGCGGAAAGCGTGCCGCGGCGGGTGAGCGCGTTTGAGCTTGTCTGGCTCCGGGAACTGGGTTATAGCCCGCGGCTCGATGCCTGCGCCGTGTGCGCGCGGGAGTTGTCGGTGCCTGAAGCCGAACCGGTCCGGGTCGAATACAGCCCCGAAGCCGGCGGCCTCGTCTGCCCCGATTGCTCCCCGCCCGTGCGCGACCGCCGACCGCTGTCCGCGGTGGCCCGGTCGATTCTGCAAGAATTGGCCGGCCCCGGTGGGCAAGCCCACAAGCCGCCCGAACTCGTCCCGCTGCAAGCGGTGCGCGAGGTTCGGGCCGTCCTCGGGCAGACGGTCAGTTACGTGCTGGGCCGCCGTCCGCGGCTGCTCGGCTACGTGGACGGGTAGCACGGGCATCGATCGACCATTCCGGGGTTGGGGGAGAACTCGAATCATGCCGATCATCCGCCCTCGACCCGCGGCCTGCGCCTTCGGGGTGCTCGCCGCGGTGCTGTTCGCCGGTTGCAACGCCGGCACCGGCAAGAAGAAGAGCTTGAAGGACCGCGTCTACGAGACGGTCCGCAGCACGGTCACGAACGCCTACCACGATCCGGACGCCGAAGCGAAGATGGCCAACGCCGAGGATCTCTTCGCCCAAGAATCGTACCACGACGCGCAGAAGATCTACGGCGACCTCGCCGACAACACCTACAACCCGGCTGGGATGACCGAGAAGGCCCGCTTCAAAGAGGCCGAGTGCGTGCGGATGCGCGGCAAGTTGCCGACCGCGGTCGATACGTACAACCGATTGCTGCAGGATTTCCCGGCCGGCATCTACAGCGAGCAAGCCGCGACGCGGATGTACGCCATCGCCGAGCATTGGATGAAAGACACCCTCGGCGACATCGACGAGAAAGAGAACGGCAAGGCGCTGGTGCGGTTGCCGCGGTTGCCGAATTTCACGGATCGCAGCAAACCGGCGATCGACCAGGAAGGCGAGTTGCTGAAGACGCTGGAGAACATCGCGGTCGGGGCGCCGAATTCGACGGTCGCGGACAAGGCCATGTTCTGGTGCGGTTTCATCCACTTCTCGCACGGTCGCTTCGAGGAAGCGGATCACTTCTACAGCACGCTGGTGGACATGTACAAGGATAGCCCCCTCCGGCAGGAGGCGGCCAAGTACGCGGTGATGGCCAAGAACAACGCCACCGGCGGCGCCGTGTACGACGGCCAGAAGAGCGCCGAGGCGCTGCAGCTCGTCCACAACTTAGAAGCGACCGAGCCGCAGTACGTGCAGGACAAAGAGAAGGCCGCGTGGCTCACCCGGCAGAAATTCGCCATCCGCATTCAGCAAGCGGAGAAGGACTACGAGACGGCGGAATACTACCGCCGCACGGAGCACCCCGGCTCGGCCTACTTCTACTACGAGCTGGTGATGCGGCGCTACCCGGGGACGAAGTTCTCGGACTTGTCAAAAGCCCGCATCGAGGAGATGGAGCAAATCAAGGCCCAGCGCGCAGCGGACAAAGCCAGCGGCAAAGTGACGACGCGGG
>JANOSQ010000620.1:0-4818 GCA_031415915.1 Fimbriiglobus sp.
CATGCCGGGCTTTCGGGAATTGGGTTCAGCGGAGCGAAGCGCCGCCGGATTCGGCACCGTTGATCGATTCGACCATGCGTTTCAATTTGCGATGCGCTTCGGAATTGCCGCGGGAGAGCGCGGCCGCTTCGGCCATCGTCAGGCCGGGATCGGGGCAGGGGAGTTTAGCCCGCGCGGCATCGAGCGGAATATCGAGCACGTACTTATCCCCGGTCGCCGAGACTTCGATGCCGAGCGCGCGCAAGAAGCGGAGGTCGCGGTAGAACGCGCGCTGGTCGGTCTTCAATTTGCCCATCAACGCCGTGCGGGTTTTGGCGGTGCCCGAGAGCAGCTTGAGGAACTTCGCCAACCGGGCGGCGCGATCCCGCGTGACGGTGGCGGTTTCGGGAGAAGTCTGGGCCATAGCGTTTCGTACCATCGGGCCGGTCGATGGGCATGATCCTAGATGCGGCGCCGCGGGAAAGCAAGTTGTTCGTGCCGCGATCTCGCAAAAGAATTCCGGTCCGGATGGCAACTGGCTGTCAGTAGGGGCCCGGGAGCGTTTTTCGGAGTTCGATCCGCACATCGATACACTTCGAAGCGGAGATACTCCCGTCCGTGTCGGTCGACTTTGAGCAACCGGGCCTGGGGCAGAAAATACCCCGGGTGCATCGTGGAGACGGGAAGCGATCACAGCCAGAGCGACATCTGCCGACCGAGTTTGCGGGCGAGGGCTTCGGCCGCGTCCTTGGCATCCTCGTCGTAGGTTTCCAAAGCATCGATCTGCTCGACGGGGTCGAAATCGCGCTGGGCTTGCTCCGTCGTGAACGACTCGTGATGGATATGGCCAGGCAAGCCGGCGGTGCGTGCGGCGCGGTGCGTAGCCGGGGAGGTGAACGGTTCCATTCCAACTCGCTTTCGCGCGGGACTTCCTAAAGATGCGGCGAGCTGACAACCGCAACCGATCTCCTTGCGCAAGCATTGTTCCCCCAACGCCGATTCGGGTGAATTGTTCGAATTTTGTAACCCGGGGATGCGCCGATCCGTCGGCGGTGCTATCCGCGGAAAGAAGTGACTCAACCCCGCGACTTCCGGCGGAAGCGTCGGATCAATTCGTCGGCGATGGTTCCGGACAGCAATGCCAACCCCATCACCCAGAGCTGGGCCGAATCGGGGATCTGATCGAACGACATCCAGTTGAAGATGATCGGCTGGACGAGCGCGCCCAAGATCAGGCCGAGGGCGGTGCATTCGCCGCCTTTCAAACTCACGCCGCCGAGCACGGCCGCGGTGATGGCGTACAACTCGTAGCTGTTGCCGGCGTTGGCCGGGTTAGCCGAGCCGCTCCAGAGTAATAGCAGCGCCCCCGCGAACGCGGCGAGCGTCGAGCAGAGCACGAACACGGCCAACCGTTGTCGCTCCACCCCGATGCCCGCATACCGCGCGGCTTGGTCGTTGTAGCCGATGGCGAACCAGTACCGACCGTACGCAGACTTGTGGAGCACCACCGCGACGATGGCCGCGAGGAACAGCATCACGGCCAACGTCGCGGGGAACTCGGTGGCTCCCGTGGCATCTTTTCCGACGAGCAACGCCCGCATCGAGTTCAACGAGTCCACGATTTCGGGGTGATCGGCCTTGGCCCGTTGCAAACCGGTGTTGCCGCTGTTGATGGCGCGCGCGAAGCCCCGGAAAATGAACATCCCGCAGAGCGTGACCAAGAACGATTGCAAGCGCAACTGCGTCACGAGCAGCCCGTTGGTAAAGCCGATGGCGACGCCGATGGCGAGCACGATGCCCATGGATAGCAACGGATGGACGCCCGATTCGAGCAGGGTGCCGAAGCTGACCGCGGCGAGGCCGACGACCGAACCGACCGACAGGTCGATCCCGCCCGTGAGGATCAACAGCGCGGCCCCGATGGTGATGATGCCGAGCGATCCCTGCTCGCTGAGCACCGAGAAGATGTTCGACTTCGCCAACGGCGTTTTGTCCCCTTCGATGAACTCGATGAACGCGAGCCGGCCGATGACGGAGCCGAGGAGCACCAACACCCCGACGAGTCGGAGCATGTTCCGCCACGAGAGTTCGAACGTGAACGCGAGGAGCGCCAGCGAAATCACCAACGAGCCGGACCAGAGTTGGTAGCGGTTGCCCGCGCTCGTGGGCCACGGGAGATCGAGGGCGAGCCACAGGACGAGTACCCCGGCGAAGCTGCCGGCGAAGAGGCCCCCGAGTTTCATCGTCCCGTTCATTCCCCGCCCCCGGTGGCCAAGTTCATCACGGCTTGTTCGGTCATTTCCGCCCGGCTCAGCTCCCCGGCGATGCGGCCGTCGTGCATCACGACCGCGCGATCCGATACGCCGAGGAGTTCTTCCATATCGGACGTGATCATCCAGACGGCGACCCCCCGGCCGGCGAGTTCGTCGATCAGCGTGTAGATTTCGGTCTTCGCCCCGACGTCGACACCGCGGGTCGGCTCGTCGAGGATGAGCACCTTCGGGCCGCGCGCCAACCATTTGCCGAAGACGGCCTTCTGCTGATTCCCGCCGGAAAGCAAGCCCACGGCCTGCGCCGCACTCGGCGTTTTGATGCGGAGCCGCGCGATCGAATCGTCGTGCAGTCCGCGTTCGGCGCGCTCGTCGATCAAGCCGCGCTTCGTGATGCGATCCAAGTTGGGCAACGAGAGATTCGCCCCGACGGCCGCTTCGAGGACGAGGCCGTGCTTGCGGCGATCCTCGGGCACCAGCAGAATACCGGCGCGAATGGCATCGGCCGGCTTCCGCAATCGCACCGCTTCGCCATTCAAAAGAATCCGGCCCGCGGTGATCGAACGCAGACCGAAAGTCGCTTCGGATAACTCCGTGCGGCCCGCGCCGACGAGACCCGCCATGCCGAGAACCTCGCCGGCGCGCACGCGCAATGATGCGGCATGGGCCGGACCGCCACGGTAGCGGAGTCCGTCGAGTTCGAGCACGGTCGCGCCCGCTTCGCTTCGGTGATTGCGCGGGAAGAACTGTTTGAGATCGCGGCCGACCATCATGCGGACGAGGTTGCCGTGGGTCAGCTCGGCCTTCGCCAATTCCCCCGCGTTGCGACCGTCGCGCAGCACGACGGCACGGTCGGCGCAACGGCGGATTTCGGCGAGGCGGTGCGAAATGTAGACGATACTCACGCCCGAGACTTTGAGGGACGCGATCACTTCGTAAAGCCGGTCGGTTTCGGTCTGCGTGAGGCTCGACGTCGGTTCGTCCATGATGAGCAACTTCGCATCCAGCCCGACGGCGCGGGCGATTTCCACGAGCTGCTTCTGTCCGGGAGGGAGTTCGCCGACGGTTCTTGTGAGGAATGAGGCGGGCAAGCCGACGCGTTCGAGGAGGGCACCGCCCGAGCGCGATGCGGGACGGTTGTCGATGAGTTTGAGCGGCCCGGCGAACGTGGTTTCCCGGCCGAGGAAGAGGTTGTCTTGAACCGACAGATTTTCCGCGAGGTTCAACTCTTGGTGGATGAGGCTGACGCCCGCTTTCATCGCGGCGAGCGGGCCGGAGAAATGGACGGGCCGGCCGAGGTAGACGATCTCCCCGCCGTCGGGTTGGTAGACCCCGGCGAGGATTTTCATCAGCGTCGATTTGCCCGCCCCGTTCTCGCCGACGAGGGCGAGAACTTCGCCGGCGCGCACCGTGACCGACACGCGATCCAAGGCGAGGACGCCGGGGAATTGCTTGCGTATCTCGCGGGCGATGAGGAGGGGTTCATCGGGCATGGAACGCTACTTGCCCAGCGAATCCCGGATCTTCTTGGAGTATTCGGTGGCTTTGAAGACCGGCACTTTCACGCCGTCGATCTTGGCGCCGTCCTTCGTGACCAAGCGGTGCTCGGTCGCTTCTTGCGGGAGTTTAGTTTTGTCCCCGCCTTTGGCGAGGTGCGCGAGCCACTTCACCGACTCGTAGCCGTAGTTGTACGGGTCCTGCACCACCGTCGCTTCGATCTCGCCTTTGTCGATGCCGTCGAGCGTGTCGAAGTCTTCGTCGAAGCCGACGATCTTCACTTTGCCGACGAGCTTCTTGCCGCGGGCCGCGGTCAGGATCGCTTTGGGGTTGTAGGCGTACAGGCCGACCATCGCCACATCGGGGGTGTTCTTCAGCTGTTCCAAGGCCGATTCGGCGTTGGTGAGGGCCTTGGCTTCTTCGGTGTCGTCGGTGATCGGCGCTTTGCGGTAGAGCGTGTAGGCGCCGTATTTGTCCTGGAAGTCGCCCTTGCGGATCGCGGCCCGGTTGTCGCTCCCCGCGAGTTCGTCGAGCACGCCGGCGACGCGATCCTTGGAATTGGCCGAGGTCGTCGTGCCGATGAACAGGGCGATCGTTCCGCCCTTCGGCAACGCCCGTTTCACCGCCCGGCCGACTTCTTTCCCGGCGAGGTAGTTGTCGACGCCGACGTAGCAGAGCCGGCCGGTTTTGTCCGCGTCGTTGTCCATCGTCACCAAATTCACTTGGCCCGCGATGCGCGTCAGGTCGGGCGTCTGCTCTTCGGGGTTGATGACGCTCACGGCCAAGCCCTTGATCCCCTGCTTGAGGAGCGCTTCGACGATTTCCATTTGGTCGATCACGGTCTGCGTCTTCGGTTGGCGGAAGATCAGCTCGACGTCGTTCTCCTTGGCCGATTGCTTGGCGCCGGCTTCGGCGATGATCCAGAAATCGGCGGTGCAGTTGGTGACGATGGCAACTTTGGGTTTGTTCCCGCCGGACTTGCCGGTGCAGGCCGGGAGTGCCGCCAAAACGCTGGCAAAGGCGACGAGGCCGAAGATTCGCAACAGACGGGTCACGGGGCACCTGCTTCGGA
>JANOSQ010000621.1:0-2297 GCA_031415915.1 Fimbriiglobus sp.
TGAGTCGTTTCAGGACTCCCTGCGGAAGATCGCACCGTCCCGGATCTCCACGAGAATGCCCTTCTGATTCTCGACGTAGCGCAGGGCCGTCTCGATCGCCTCATCGTCGTTCTTGTACCGATCGCTGCCGCCGGCCGTCCACCAGCGCCGCGGCGAGCTGTGGTGCTTCGAAAGGGCCGCCTGCGTCGTTCCCTTGAGAACTCGCCGCACGGTCGGTCCGTCGGGTGGCGTGTCGAAGATCACGACGTGGACATGGTTCGCCATGATCGCCGCACGGCCGATGCGCCAGCCGCGCCGATGGGACGAGTCGATCAACTCGAGTGCGACGACCTCGGCCTGTTCTTCCGTGAGCCAAACGGTGGTGTCCTTTTGCAGTGAAGCGGCAATGGTCCGCGTGCGCTCGTGAGCGGCCGCATAGGGAGTCTCGGGGGCGTTTTCCCGACCTTCCCAGACGCCGTGCGCTAAAAGGGTATGGCCCACATAGCCCCGGGCGTCGCCCGGAAGCCAAGTGCCGTAGGTGGTCCAAGTCTCAAGGAGGGCAAATGGCGCTTCCACGATGAGTCCTCACCTCACGAGCCACCGGGCTTGTCCCGGTGGGTATTCGAACTTCCAAACCCACCGGGACAAGCCCGGTGGCTCGTACCCGGAGGGCCTGCCTCACTTCATCGGCGGCTTCGGCGGTTCGCGCAGCATTCGGAACAGCTCGTGGTTCAACGACAGTAGCAGCGTATCCTTGGTATCCATGAGCGCGGCTTGCAGCGCTTTCAGCTTCTGCAAGAAAGCGTAGAACTCGGGGTCCTTGGCGTGGGCTTCGTTCCGCAAGCGGTCGGCGGTGACATCGGCTTGCCCTTCGAGCAGTTGCTTCTTCGCCTTGGCGTCGGCTTCGATGTCGCGGCGTTCCTTGTCCGCTTTGCTCAGAATTTCCGACGCCTCCTTGCGACCTTGGTTCTCATACTCGGCGACTTTGCGGCCGCGCTCGCTGCGGATGCGTTCGTAGATGCTCGAGCGCACGGCTTCCGGGTAACTCAACCGGCGGACCCGCAGCGTCACGATCTCGATGCCGTATTCCTCGCGCACCTTCGCTTTCAAATCGTCCGAGAGCAGTTGTTGAAGCAGTTTCTCCGAGCGGGCTTCGGTTTTGCCGTCATCGGCGACCGAAATGAGTTCGTCGAGCGACATCCCGCTGATGATCGACGCCAGGCGTCCCGTGATCCTCGGTGCGAGCACCCGCTTCACCTGTTCGGGGGTTCCGACCGAACGCACGAATTGATCGGCGGCGAGGGCATCGGGCACGCGCCAAGTAATGAACGCATCGAGCGTCAGCGTTTTGTCCACGGTGCCCGTGGTCGGGTCGCGCGTCAGCGCCTCGGTCGCGGGGAGGTCGAACGATTGCAAGCGGTGATCGACGCGGAGCACGCTGTCGATGGGCCACGGGAGCTTCAGGTGCAACCCGGCCGCGGTCTCGCCATCGCGGGTTTCGACGCGCTCGCCGAAACGCGTGACGTAAGCGAACTCGGCGTAATCGACGGTGTAGAACGCCGTGCGCCCCCAGGCGATCAGCACCACCGGCAACGCGATATAGAGCAGGAGGCGTCTCATGGGTCTTTCTCGCGTTGGTCGCCGGCGCGCGGGAAGGCGAGCGGCACGCCGGGCTGCAACCGCGGCATCAAATCGGGGTCGATCAAGTACAGTTTGCGGGTGCCCGGCAGTTTGTCGGCGTCGACGAGGATCTTGTCCCGGGTTTTCAACACAGCGGTGATGGCCGCGAGGCCGAGGCGGAAATCGGTGAGCGCCCGCCGCGCGGCGATCAGTTGCTGCCGGCGCGCGTTGACGTCGGCGGTCACCGCATCCCGCGGTTGGCCGAGCTTCACGCGCTCTTCGATCTCGGCGTTCAACTTCGCGTCTTCTTCGGGCGTCAAGCGACTGCGCGCGGCTTGCCAGCCGAGCATCACGTCCCTCGCGGCGGTGGCCTCGGCTGTCCGGCGGTACGCCTCCGCTTCCGCCGAACGCACCGTGCGCAGGGAGTCGTCGCGGGCGCGGGCTTTCGTCCGCGCGGCATCGGACGCCGCGGTGTTGACCGCGGTGTCCCGTTTTTGAATCGCGTCGGCGACCGCGTGGTACGCGCCGACGACTTCCTGCGGAGGGTGGAGATCGTGGATGGTCAAGCCGTCGATGCGCACACCCAATCCACCGGGGGCCGCTTCCTTCAACCGCTCCGCGAGTTTGATTTGCGCGGCCCGCTCGAACTCGGGCCGACCGGTGCCGAGGAGATTTTGGAACGACCGCGCCGCGATCAG
>JANOSQ010000622.1:0-7051 GCA_031415915.1 Fimbriiglobus sp.
CGGCTCGCGCAGACCGCCCCGCTCGAACAGAAACCGGCGCGGGCCGCAGCCGATTTGCTCGAGAAGAACAAGTCGATCGACGCGCTGACCGAGCAGGAGAAAACGGCCCGCGAGTTGGATCGGCTCGCGGACGCGCTCGAAAAAGCGGCCGGCGACCGCGGGGATACCCGCAAGGCGGTTCAGCAACTCGCCCGCTGGCAAGAAGATTTGCAGCGCCGGGTCGCGGAAGGGACGAAGCAAACGCCGCGCGGCGATTCGCCCGCCGACCGCGAGAAATGGGCCGGGGAACAACAAGCGATCCGCGACGCCACCGCGAAGCTGCCGCTCCCCCCTTCCACCGCGCTCGACAAAACCCACCAACAAGCCAAGGAAGCCACCGCGGCCGCGGCAGACGAATTGAAACGCGATCCCGGGCACGCCAACGAGAGCGTTCGCAAAGCGACCGAAGCGTTGAGCCAGTTGGCCGAGCGGACGCCGAGCCAGCAGCAGCGGCTGCAATCGGCCGGGGCCGAGGTGGAGAAACTGCGTAAGGAGCAGGATGCGATCGCCAAAGAAATCGAAGACGCGCAGCGGAACGCGAAATCTCCGGACGATGCCGAGCTTCAACGCAAACTCGCGGCGACCGCGGAGAAACAGGACGAGTTGTCGAAGAAGGTCGCCAAGATCGACGCCCCGGGGTCGGAGGCCCGCCGGGCCAAAGCCGCCGATGCCGGGATGCGGGCGAAAGAGGATCTGCAACGGGGCCGGGCCAAGGAGACCGCCGCGTCCCAGCAGGAAGCCAAGCTCCAACTGGAGCGGCTGAAACAATCCTTGAACGGCCAGTCCCCCGCCGACGAACAAGCCGGGGAACTCGCCCGGCTTCAAAAGGAATTGACCGAGAACCTGACGAAATTGGAGAAGCCCTCCGCCGATGAATTGCAACGGCTCCAACGGCTGCAAAACGACATCGCTCGCCGGCTTCAACAACTCCAAGCCCCCGAGGCCCAACAGCCGCTTCAAGCGGCGCGGGAAGCTTCCCAAGCCGCCGACTCCGCGCTGAAGAAATCCGACCCCGACATCGACGAGTTGAAGAAGAAGAGCCGCGAGGCCCAAGCCGCGACCCAGCGGCTGAATGAGCGGCTGAACAAAGACGGGGCGACGCCGGCCGTGCCGAAACCCGAAGACACCGCGGCCGATTTGCCGAGCAAGAAAACGGCGGACGAAGCCCGTCAATTGGCCAAGGAACAACGCGGGCTGCGCGAGGAACTCTCCCGCATCGCGGAGAAGGCGACCAAAGCGACCCAACCGAGCCAGGGCGACCCGCTGAAAGAGCGAGCCGAGAAACAGGAACAACTGGCGAAGGACGCCGAGCAACTGGCCCGTGACGCGAAGGCCGCGGCGGAACCCGCTGCGGAGGCGAAAGCGGCCGAGGCCGCGCGGAAAGCCCACGCCGCGGGGGAGAAACTCGCCGTCGGCGATGTCGCCGCCGCGCGCAAGGACGCCGCGGATGCGGAGAAAGCCCTCGGTGAAGCGGGTCGGGCGGCGACGAAACCGGCACTCCGGGAGAAAGCTGACGAATTGCAGAAGCGACAAGCCGAACGGGCTGCGGACGCCGGGAAGCAAGGCGATGTCCCCGGCAACGTCGCGGCCCGCCAGCGCGCGAAACAGAACGAGTTGGCCCAAGAGACGCTCGAACTCGGTGAGAAATTCGACGAGTCGAAATCGCCCTCAGAAGGGCTGAAGCGCGCCGCGGCCGCGATGGAGCAGGCCAACCGGAACAGCGCCGAGAACAAGCCGGCCGCGGCCGGGCAATCGCGACAGCGGGCCGCGGACGAACTGGCCCAAGCCCAGAAGTCGATGGAGGGCGCCGCCGCGGCGCCGAAACCGGGAAGCCAAGCCGAGGCCGCGCGGGCCGCCGCGACCGCGACCAGCGAAGCCAAACGCGCGATGGAGCAAGCCGAAAAGGAACTGGGCCAGCCCACCGGCGGAGCACCGGGACCCGCGATGCAACGGGCGGCGGATCAACTCCGGCAAGCGGCGGGCCAGCTCGGCCGAATCGACCGCACCGGCGACGGCGAGGGCGGGACGACACCCGGCTCGAAAGCGGGCGCGGCGGATAAACCCGCGACGCAATCGGCCGTGCCGAGCATCGTCCAAGAGAACCTCGGCAAAGCGTGGGGCGATCTGCCGGGGGAAGTGAAGACGCAGATCACCCAAGAATTGAAGGCGAAGTACGGCGACGATTACGCCCGCCTCATCAAGCTCTACTTCGAGCAACTCGCGGAACGCAAGTAGGGGCCTCACCGTGAGACGCTGGCTCCTCGCCTTGCCCGCGGCCGGATCGCTGCTGATGGTCGCCCCGGCGCAGCCCATCGCCCAGTGGCCGGCTGCGCCCGAGCGGCTCACACCGCGCGACCGGGAACCGATCGACGACGCCATCGACGGGGGCTTGCTCTACCTGAGCCGGACGCAGAACAAAGACGGCAGTTGGGGCGCCGACGGCGGTCAGCAATGGATGCGCCCCGGAATGAACCGGCCGGCCCAACTCGCAGGCGGCGACATGGCCGTGACGGCGCTCGCGGTGATGGCCTTCCTCTCCGCCGGGCACGTTCCCGGCGAGGGGCAGTACGCGGAGGTCGTCGAGGGCGGCGTGCGGTTCATTTTGAACAACCAGCAGACCAACGGATTGCTCGCCTCCAAGAACAACGGCGGCGCGGAGATGTACTACCACGGCATCTGCGCACTCATGCTCGCGGAAGTCGTGGGGATGACCGAAGGGCACCGGGCCAACGAGTTGAAAAAGCGGCTCGAATCGGCGGTCGCGGTCATCTTCGCGGCCCAGCGAAAAGGCACCGGCTTCAACCAAGACCGCGATCGCGGCGGTTGGCGCTACTCGATCACGGGGCTGGACGCCGACCTCAGCGTCACGGGCTGGCAAGTGCTGGCGTTGCGGGCCGCGAAGAACGTGGGGTGCGATGTCCCGCAGGAGCGAATCCGGGCCGCGAACGATTACGTCAAGCGCTGCTTCGACGCCCGCAGCGGGGGGTTCACCTATACGAGCTACGGGAACGTGACCGTGCCCTGCACCGGCGTCGGCATTCTCTGCTTGGAACTGGGGGGCAAAGAATCGCACCAATCGGCCGAGGGGCTGAAAGCGGGCGGGTACTTGCTCAAGACGCCGCTCAACCCGTTTCAACAGCATTTTTTTTACGGCGTGTATTACACGTCGCAGGCGATGTTTCAGTTGGGCGACAATTACTGGAAGTCGTACCGCGAGGATTTGCACAAGTTGCTGTTGCAGTCGAACGCTCCGGACGCGAACGGCTCGTGGGTGGGTCGTGGCTCCGACGATGCGCGTTACGGCCCGGCTTATTGCACGGCGATGGCGGTTCTCTCGCTCACCGTCGAATACCGATTCCTGCCGATTTACCAGCGATTCGAAGAACCGCTCGAACGGGATGGGACAGATTGAACTACCGCTCCGATGCTGCTGAATCTATTCGTTAGCCGGACGCGCTAGCGACGGCTACGATTGGCTTGATTGAGTGTGTTCAGGTCATCGAGCAACCGATTCGCAGCCGTCGCTGGCGCGTCCGGCTAACAAATCAGCTTCAACAGACCACTACCGCTCCGTCGCCTTGGGGCGATCCAAATCCTTGTTTTTGCCCTTCTCGGTGCCGCCGCAACCGGCGAGCGAAGCCCCGAATAACACAGTCAGCAAGCAAATCGTGGCGAGGCGGAACACGGTCGATCTCCAAAGCGAATGGGCAAACAAAACAAGCCGACCGGGAAATCCGGTCGGCTCGTTTCGATAGACACGGGCAATTTACTTGGTGGTCGGGGCGGCGGCGGCCTTGGTCGGGGCGGCGCTGCTGCTGCCGCAGCCAACGGCGACGACGGAGAAAGCGAGAACGGCGGCGAGAACGAGCAACTTCTTCATCAAAGGCTCCCAATAGGGGGGTTAGACGTCGGACGCCATCTCCGAAAAACGGAGAGATCGCCGGGGCACCCCGGATGCGTCCTCGCAGACAAGATACAGGCGGGGCTGGTTTATTCCCGCGATTTTGAAAAAGCTACCGAATCGCGGGAATCCCAAAGAATCGGGCCTATTTTCGGGGGCTTTGGCCGCGCGGGGGAATAAAACTCTCCGTTCGGGTTCCCATTGGTAAGGAGTTTCTCGGTATGAGTGCACCCCCGCTCGGCGTGCGCGACCTGATCGATGCTCATTACGAGGCGCTCTACCGCTACGCCTATCGGTTGTCGGGGAACTCCTCGGACGCCGAGGATTTGACGCAGGACACCTTCGGCAAGGCGATCGCGCGGTTGGATCAGCTCCGCAATCCGGAACGGGCCAAGTCGTGGCTGTTCCGAATCTTGCGGAACGCGTACCTACACCGCATCCGCGACGACCGTCGACGGAAGCTGGTTCCGCTGGAAGCCGTGGGCGACTTGGCCGACCGCGTGCCGGAGGCGCCACCGGAAGTCGATTCCGCAGCCTTGCAGGAAGCGCTCAACGAATTGGATGAAACGTTCCGGACGCCCGTGATCCTGTTCTACTTTGAAGATTTCAGCTACCGCGACATCGCCGAGCAAATGGATTTGCCGATTGGTACCGTGATGTCCCGCTTGGCGAGGGCCAAGGGCTATTTGAAGAGCAAACTCTACCCGGGCCTCGATCCGGATTCGATTGGCGACGCCAAACCCCAAGCCCGCCTCCCGAGGGCCGACCGATGAACTGCTCACTCGCCCGCATGCTGCTCGCCTTCCCCCGCGCCGACCTCGCCGAGGACGACCGCGCCGGCTTGGCCGCGCACGTGGCCGGTTGCCCCAACTGCGCCGCCCAAGCCGCCGGGGAAGCCGCGCTGCACACCGCGTTCGCCACGGCGATGCGTTCGGTGCCGGTGCCGTCCGACTTGCATTCCAAACTACTCCGCGAGGGTTTCGCCCAGCGCGGCGCCCGCCACCGCCGGATCGCCTACCAATGGTCGGCTCTGGCGGCGGGCGTGCTCGTGGCCGTCGGCTTGGCCTTCAGCGGCTACCTCCGCAGCCGGCCCGACATCGATACGAACGCCATCGCGATGACGGCCGAGCAAGATTGGGAAACGCGCGAAGCCCCCGTCCGCGATTGGTTGGTCAAGCAAGATTTGCCGGGCCAACTGCCATTGGACTTCGACTACCGGTATTACGCGTTCCACGGCCGCGGGGAACTGGCCGGGCGGGATGCGCCCGTGGTCGTCTTCCACGGGCAGTTCACGAACCAGTTCGACGCGAAGGAAACGCACACCGTCCGCGTGTACATCGTGGAATCGTCGCGGTTCAAAATCGGGGACTTGCAAGACGCCCAAGCGAGCCTCGTCCGCGTGACGGTCAAACTGCACTCCGGCCGGCCCGACTTGGCCTACGTCATCGTCTCCACGGGGGATTCCCTCGACCCGTTCCTGAAGCGAATCACCGGGCCGATCGGTTAACCGCCGTCGCGGCAGGACTATACTGGAGACAGGCCCCCGGATCGTCCGCGGGCCTGTTCCTTTTCCACGGTGGAGCCAGGTATGAAGATCGAGTTGATGTACTGCACGGCCTGAGGCTACTACAACCGAGCCCTCAGTTTGAGGGACACGTTGGTCGATGCACTGGGCAAGCGGGTGAGCGACTTCCAACTGGTTCCGTCGCGGGGCGGCTGTTTCGAGTTGACGGTCGATGGCGTCCTAGTCTTTTCGAAGTTGAAGACCGGCGAGTTCCCGAACGACGAAGAACTCGCGGCGAAACTCGCGGCGAACTCGAAAGCCTGATCGGGCGCGGCGCATATAGTAACGCGGGGGCACCGGCCCCCGCGTTACTCGTTAAACGGGAGCCATCGATGACCGAGCGCAAGCGACTGACGGACTACGCGTCCTGCGCGGGTTGAGCGGGTAAGCTGCCCGCGGGCGGCATCGCTCAGGTCCTGAGCTACCTTCCCACCCAACGCGACCCCAACCTGCTCGTCGGCACCGAAACGCACGACGACGCGGGCATCTACCGTATTGCCCCCGACCTCGCCCTCGTCCAAACCGTCGATTTCTTCCCGCCGCTCGTCGACGACCCGTTCACCTTCGGTCAAATCGCCGCCGCCAACGCGCTCTCCGATGTTTATGCGATGGGCGGCGTCCCGCGCACGGCCATGAACATCGTCGGCTATCCCGACGACCAAATCGGGATGGACTGGCTCGGGAAAATCCTCGCCGGCGGGGCGGACCGCTGCATCGCCGCGAGCTGCACCATCGTCGGGGGCCACACGCTCCGCGAGCCGGACATCAAGTTCGGCCTCTCCGTCACCGGCACCGTGCACCCGGATCGCATCTTCACCAACGCGAACGCCAAACCGGGCGATGTCCTCGTGCTCACCAAGCCCCTCGGCACCGGGTTCATCACCACCTCGGCGAAGAAGAACGCTTGCCCGCCGGAGTTGCTGACACGGGCCTGTCAGTCCATGATCCACTTGAATGCCGGGGCGAGGGATGCGATGCTCGCCTGCGGGGCCAACGCCGCGACCGACGTCACCGGGTTCGGCTTGGCCGGGCACGGCTTCGAAATGGCGGAGGGGAGCGGAACCACCATCGTCTTCGATCTCGCCACCCTTCCTTTGTTCGACGGGATCGACGCCGTGGACATCCCGAAGTACACGACGCGGGCCAGCAAATCGAACCGGGCCTACACCGCCGAGGCGATGCACTTCGACGGTTCACCCGACGCGTATCGCCAGCAGTTTCTGTTCGATCCGCAGACGTCCGGCGGCTTGCTCATCAGCGTCCCCGCGGCGCGCGCCGACGAACTCGTGCGGACGCTGCTGGCGAACGGATGCCTCGTCGCCGCGGTGATTGCCGAAGTCGTCCCGCGCCGCGATCACGCGCTCTGGGTCAAGTAATCCTCTCCACCAAGGTGCTTCCATGAATCTCTCCCGCCGCGATTTCCTCGCCGCCACCGCCGCGCTCGGCGCGGCTTCCCAACTCCGCGCCGAAGACGCCAAGCCCAAGAAACTCGTGATGATCGCGGGCACGATCAGCCACGGGCCGGGCGACCACGAGTTCAACGCCGG
>JANOSQ010000623.1:0-1746 GCA_031415915.1 Fimbriiglobus sp.
CACCACGAACACAAACCGGGCGAAGAGTGCGACCACCCCTCGCACGCGGATGCGGATCACACGGCCGAAGATCACGCCCACGGCAACATCTACTGGCGGGTCATCGTCCTCGCCTTCCCCATCGTGCTGTTCCTGATGGGCTTGCCGAACAAGACCTTCAGTGCGGGCTACATCGACGGCCGCATCGGCGACTTCGGGACGGCCGGCGAATTGAAAGATGTCGCCGAGCGGGGCGGCGAAGCGACCTACGATTTCAGCAGCTTGAGCATCGCGGCCGCGTCGGACGATAAACGGCGGGCGCTCGAAGGCACCCCGGCGCGGATCAAAGGCCAGCTCGGTATCACGCCGGTTCCGGACGAATTCGGGCTGTTCTACATGAAGATCACCTGCTGCGCGACCGACGCCGTGCCGTTGAAGGCGATCATCAAAGTCGATCGCTCCAGCCTCGCCGATAGCTTCCGGACCAAGTTCAAGCACCACGATTGGGTCGAAGTCAGCGGCGTGATCCAATTCGCCAAGAAGCCCAACGGCGAGTACGTCACGGTGTTGCGCATCAAAGACGGCAACGGGATCATCAAGTCCGAGCCGGTGTATTGACGCGCCGCCGCGGCCGGTATTTCCAGGCGATGGCCCCGAGCAAGATCCCGCCGCCCACGATTGTCCAAATCGTGGGCGTCTCGCGTTCCGGGGCGACCAAATAAGCCCAGATCGGATTCAACACCGGCTCCAACAGCGTGATGATCCCCGCTTCTTGCGCGGTCACGCTGCGCAACCCGCGCGCGAACAGCCAATACGGCAACGCCATTTGGAAGATCCCGAACACGAGCAGAAAGAAAATTTGCTCGGTGCTGGGGGCCAAGAGCCAAACAGTGAAGGCATCCCAACCGAAACGGATCAGAACCACGGCCGCGATGCAAGCCGCGCTGCCGAGCAGATTGAGCACCATCAACCCCGCCGGGCACTCGCTCCGGAGGTAGCCCAAGAACAGCACGACCCCCGCGTAGGTCAATCCGCTGCCCGCCCCCATCAACAAGATCGGGATGTCCTCGGCTTGCGAACGGTTCCAAGGCCAATTCCCCAAGATGATGACACCGGCGCCGACCACCGCGAGCGCGGTGGCGAGGCCGGCCCCGATTTCCGCCCGGTGACCGAGGAGATAGACCCCGAACAGGTAGACCCAGACGGGTGCGGTGTTCTGCAACAGGATCGCGTTCGCGGCGTTGCCGTAGCCGAGCGCCGACAGGTACAACCCGCTCATCACGCTGAAGCAGATGACCATGCCGATCATCGGCAGGCGGAATCGGAACTCGGATCGGCGGACGAGCGGGATGAGGAACAACCCGGCGAACAGCCCGCGCCAAAAGGCGATTTGGATCGGCGTGAGCGCGGGTTCGTTCAAATGGAACGCGGTCGGCGCGGTGAGGACGCGGGTGAAGAAGCCACCCGCGCTCCAGAGGACGGCGGCCAAGACCAAGGAGGCGTGGGCGAGAGCGGGTGGAGGATTCATAGTGCCGCTGCGTCAGCGGAGCCAATTCTTGCGGGCTTCTCGGAACCAATACAAGGCGGGTCGATCCGGTGAAGCGGGGTAAAGCGCGGCGGCGGGATCGACCGAGTGCTTCTGCTCCGCGGACCAACGATCCCAGTAGACGGCGCGCACCGAAGGGGACGCGATGAGCGTTTCGACCGTTTCGAGCGCCATCGCGGTTCCCGCAGTCACCGCGGCGGAAAGCGTGACGTCGAAGGGGC
>JANOSQ010000624.1:0-1854 GCA_031415915.1 Fimbriiglobus sp.
GAGACGATGGCGACGCCCTCCCTCGTGCTGTTCACTTTGAGGCCGCCGTTCGACTCGACAAGCCGCAAGTACCCGAATTTCTTGGCTTTCGCATCGTCGGCCATCAGCTTGAGAATCACTTCGGCCAAGTCATTGGGATCCCAATTGCCGAAGTCCTTCTTCGTGAACGTGGCCACGATCTCTTCGATCGGTGCTCCGCCCGTTGTTTTGGCCGCACTCAGCGCCGCGACTTGCTTCTCCAACTCGGCGATGCGGTTCTTGTATTCCAGCTCCCGAAGCTGGCGAGAGAGCGCGTCGCCGACGCCCGGGGGCGAACCCATGGCGGGCGGCGCTTTGGCCGAGGGGCTACCCTCCGGTGCGTGGGGACCGTCGGCCGGGTTCGGCACGGGACCGTCGGCCGGGTTCGGCACAGGAATTACGAAGTCGCCGAGGCTGTTGAGCCGCGTCAGCCCCTGCCGGATAACTTGTCTCGGCGGCGGCACCTTGCGGAAGACGAGGCACAATGTCGTCCCGTCTTTGCCGACGGCGAGTCCGGTTTCCTTGGACGTGTCGAACGTCACTTGGCCGACGAAGGCCCAGCCGGCCTTCTCGCGCTCGGCCAGCTTCGCTTCGAACGCCTGAGTTGTGAGGCCTTTTCCGAGCAGCGGTTCGTAATCGTATTTGGGGGCCGTGTCCAACCTGAGCCCCAATTTGAATTCCTTTTCCACCTCCTTGGCCGCGGATTCAGCCTTGGCCAACTCGGCCTTGGCCTTCTCCAAGTCGGCCTTGAGCTTCTCGATCGTGCCATCGCTCTTCGGCGGGGCCGGCTTGGTCGCGGGTGACGATGCGACTTGGGCCGTCGCTTCGCCGGACCAACCGCCGCCGACGCTCAAGCCCAACCCGAGCAATTTGAAACGGAGCATCATCATACCGGTCACTCCATGCATGAGGGCGTTGACGGAACTGGGACCAATCACACCGGGCGGAATCAAGGTGAGCGTGCGTTCGACGAGCGCGGCCGGGGCGACGGAGACGGTGCCGGTGACCCCGCCCAACGCGAGGACGGCGGCGCCGACGCCGCGCTTGGCCAAGCGATCCAAAAGCGTCTGCTTCGCCCGCGTCAGCCGGGCGGAGAAGGTGCCGAGCTTCTGCCCGAGCGACGCGGCGGCCTCGGTGGTCGCCCGCCCCTCGATGCAGCAGAGCACGAACGCCGTGCGCTGCGATTCCGGGAGCTTCTGGACCTCTTCGGAGACCGCGGCGAACGCCGATTCCCACGTGCTATCGGCGACGGGCCGATCGGCTTCCGGGATCGCACAAGCTTTCTCGCGCTTCGCCCTCCGGCCCATGGCGCGGCGGGCATTCATACAGACGCGGTAGGCCACGCCGTGCAGCCACGGCCCGAGCGGCGCCCCCGCCCGGATCGACTTCGCCGAGCGCGCCAGCGTGAGGAACGTCGCTTGGAAGGCGTCGTCCGCGTCGGCGTCGCCCGGCAGCAGATTGCGGCACTGGCCCCAAACGAGCCGGCTGTACCGTGTCACCAATTGCGCGAATGCGTCGTCGGCGCCGTGGAGCACATAGCGCTCCAGCAGATCCGCATCCGGGATCTCCGCGAGCAGTTGCCGGGCCACGCTGGGCAATCGGGATCGTCGCACCCAAAGTTCCTCCACCACAGATTGTCCGCCGCGGCGGATGTTCTGCATCCGGATTTGAGATTTTACCCCGGAGGGGTTGCATCCAGCAGCCCAGGGTCGCCGCTTCAGCGCAGCCAGGGAACCGACTGACAGGCCACTGACATTCGGGTAGACAATCGTATTGTTAGTTTCTTCGTCCCGACGGGACGACAGAAGGTAGCCAGGGGTTTCAACCCCTGGCTCG
>JANOSQ010000625.1:0-2598 GCA_031415915.1 Fimbriiglobus sp.
AGAAGCTGGAAGCGCTCGAAGACGAAATCGAGACGCGCGGCGCCGATACTTACCACTCGCCGGAGCCGACACGCGAACTCGAAGACGCCATCGCCGCGCGGCTCGCGGAGCGGATTCTCGCCCGCTCGGCCGACGGGCAGCCCGGTCTGATCGTGCTCAACTCGTGCAACTTCACCCGGCGCGTGACGCTCGAACTCGACAACTTCCAAGGGCCGATCCCGGTCGTCGATCCGGTGAAGGCCGCGGAGTTCAGCGGCACAAGCGCGAAGCTCGTCGTCGAAGTGCCGAGCCTCGGTTTCGCCTGGGTTCCGCGGCGCGGTTCCGCAGTGGCCCCAAAGCCGCGGATCAAACTCGCCGAAGGCACCGCGGTGCGCAACGAGTTTCTCGAAGCCGACTTCGACCCGCAATCCGGCGCGCTCCGGGCGATGCGCGACACGCGGACGCGCATCAACCGCCTGGGAATGCAGCTCGTGTTCAACCCCGGCAGCAAAACCCGGGCGCGCCACATCGCCGTGACACACTCGGGCAGCGCGCTCGGCGAAGTGACCTGCGAAGGGGACATTCTCGACGAACACGACCAAGTGCTGGCCACATTCCGCCAGCGACTGCGGGCGTGGGTCGGCCGGCCGGTGTTGGAACTCCGCATCGAGATCGACCCAGTCCACGCGCCGACGGGTTATCCGTGGCACTCGTACTACGGGGCGCGCTTCGCTTGGCGGGACGAGCGCGCGTCGATCTACCGCGGCGTCAATGGTCAGAACTATCCTTCGACGTACACCCGGCCGGTGTCGCCCGATTATCTCGAACTCCGTTTGGGCGGCGAACGCAGCGTCATCTTCACCGGCGGCTTGCCGTTCATCCAGAAGCAGAACAAGCGGATGGCGGACGTGGTGCTGATCCCCGAAGGCGAGTCGTGCCGAAGTTTCGATTTGCTGTTGGCGCTCGACCGCGAACTGCCGATGCAGACGGCCGCGGGGTGGGTCGCCCCGACGCCGGTGGTGATCACGGACAAAGGCCCACCGCCGGGCGGCGCATCGGGTTGGCTGGGCCACGTCGATCTGCCAAGTTTGCTGATGACTTCACTACGCCCCGTACCGCCGAGCGAGGGTAAGAGCCGGGCCGTCGCGATGCGGTTGATTGAGACCGCCGGATTCGCGGGGGTCGCCGCGATCCAATTCGCCCGCGACCCTGTCCACGCGATGGTGGTCGACAATGAAGGCAAAGCCGGGGCGACGCTCGAACCGCGCGCGGGGGAGATCCCGTTGGACTTCAGCGCCAACGAAACCCTGCGGGTTCAAGCGGAGTGGGAGTGAGCGTTAGGCGGGCCACAGGTCGGTGGGGGCGACTTCCAGCGCCATGGCCAGCTTCTGCACCGTTTTCTTTTGCGGGCGGCAAGTGCGGTTGAGCATCATCGAGATCGCCGGCTGACCAATGCCGACTTTCTCAGCCAACTCGACTTGAGTGATACCTTTCGTCGCCATCAGATCGCGAAGTCGTTCCGCGAACGTGCTCTCTTGGCGGTCCATCGCGGCGAGGATCGGCGCCGCCTCCGAGTGTTCGCGGATGGCAATGGCTTCGGCTTCGAGCAGGTCGAGGCCGGGAATCCCCGAGGCGTCCCCGTTCGGAAAGAGAATCTCCGCCAGGAGTGCGCATGTCGATTGCTCTTCGTGTTTGTCCAATTCGCCGGACGCCAACTGCTCACATTTGTCAATGGGTAGCGGCGAGCTTATGTGATATTGGCTACCGAGGCACCAAAAACACCCCGACCAGCCGATCCACGGGGCTGCGTGTCGGATCGCGGAGTGCGATCAGGAACGACACCGGTAACAGCGCCACCCCGGCGAGCCAGAGCAGCGTCCGCAGGGCCACGAGCGTTGGAAATTGCCACTGGATCAAAAGCGATGCCATCAGCAGCACCGTGACCGGCAGCCAAATCAAAATCTCGCGCAGGCCGCAGCGCCAGCGCCCGGCGGGGCGACCATCCTTGCGGACCAGCGCGATTCCGGAGAACCAGTAGCCGAGGCCGCCGCGGAAGAGCCAGGCGAACGCGGGCCAGACGGCGAACGGCCACATCAAGATCATCACCGCGAAGATCGTCATCATCACGCGCCCTTGGGTGCGTAAGAGCGCGCCGCGGGCGCTCGCCCCGTCCTCTTTGGCTTCGAGCAGAATCGCATCGACCGCCGCGGGGGGGAGTTTGACGTTGTCGATGCTCGCGGCGGTGGCTTCGACCCAGAGATTGAGCGCGTGGCGCTCGGGCCGATTCAGCCGATCCTGAAATCCGTCGGCTTCGGCTCGCCGATCTTCCGAATACCGTTTCAGCGCGGCCACCGTATTGGGGAGTTCCTCCGGTTGAAGCGCGGCTTCGAGCCGTAGCCGAACCTCGGAATCGGCCGGCCTCGTCGCCCGGACGGTCGCCAAAAGCGCTTGTCGATCCTCTTCGGTTTCGAGGCTCCCGAGCGCCCGATTCGGCAGGCGGCTGCTATTGGCGGTATTGAAGTTCGCGGCCAAATTGAAGAACCCGCTCATCATCACAATTATCATCAACCCGAAGCTCAGCATCATGCCTTGCAGAGTCAGGTGGGCGAGCCGACTCCC
>JANOSQ010000626.1:0-9613 GCA_031415915.1 Fimbriiglobus sp.
CCAGATACGCCAGCAATCTCAGGTCATCCCGGCTCACGGTGCCACCCGACAACAACCAAGCCCGGACGCGCAGCAGCTTGTAGAGCTTCACCAACTTGCGGTCGCTGATAAAAATCTTGTACTCGCGGATGAGCACCTTCCCGATGCGTTGATATTCGCGGAAGACATCGCTCGGGAAAAATAGCTCGCGGTCGTTTTTTTATTAGCCGCGGTTGTACGTGGTCTTTCGGTTGAACAGGTGCGTGAGATAGCGCTTCGCCTTCAGGAAGTCGACGAGGCTCGCGTGCCCTGCGACCCACGGTTTCTGGGTCAGCCCCTTCTGGGCTTCCCCTTGCAGGCCGTAGTCGATCAGCTCTTGGAAGTGCTGATCCTGCACCGGCCGGCTGAGCACCTTGAGCACGAATCGATCCTTCAATGCCGCCAGTTCGCCCTGCTCCGGGATTTCGTTGGTCGCCGCGAAGAGGATGCGCAGCGGCACCGGTTCGGGCACGCCGTCCTGGTAGAACTTCTTCTCGTTGATGATCGTGAGCAGGATGTTGAGGATGGCCGAGTTCGATTTGAAGATTTCGTCGAGGAAGACAAGCTTCGCCGTCGGCAGCTTCCCTTCCTTCCGGCGGATGTACTTCCCTTCGCGCAGTTCCTTGATGTCGATGGCGCCGATGATCTCCGACGGCTCGGTGAAGCGCGTCAGCATGTACTCGAAGTAGTCCCCTTCGCCGAGGCCGAGGGCGTCTTTGAACTTCAGCACGAGATCGGACTTCGCCGTGCCCGGCGGGCCGACGAGCAGCAACGGTTCTTGCGCCACCGCCGCGACGACCATGAGATCGATGATTTCCTGCTTGTGGACGAAGAACCGGCTCAGCGACGTGCGGAATTTGTTCAGCCGCTTGCGGATGTCCTCGGCTTCGCCTTGGAGGTCGCTCAGGGAAAGGTCGTCGGGCTTGGTCTTCGCGGTGGGCATTGGGGAACCGTGGGTGTTGAAACTCAAACGCTCAGCGCGATTCTTCGCCACGCCGGGGCGAAGAATTCGGCTCACCTGTTCTTCTTTTTCTTCTTCCGGTCCTCGGCGCGCTCCTTCGCGCTCTTGCGGTGGCCGGTGTCGCCCTTGGTTTTGATCGCGTCCATGCCGCCCGGTAGGAATGCCCCGGCGTTGCCGAGGCCGGTCATCATCTTCAGCTTCTGGAGCATACTCATGCTGGCCATCTGCTTCATCACGGCCCGCATTTGGCCGAACTGGTGGAGGAACTGCTTGATTTCCTGCGGCTGCACGCCCGACCCGGTCGCGATCCGCTTCCGCCGGCTCATGTCGATGAGATCCGGGTCGGCCTTCTCCTTCTTCGTCATACTGTCGATCATCCCCTGCACGCGCTTCAGCGACGCCTCGGGGTCCTCGCCGTCGGGGATCATGCCGGCCATCCCCGGCATCGACGAGATCATGTTCTTCATGCCCATCTTCGCGATCATCTCGAACTGCTTGCGGAAGTCGTCGATCGTGAAGCTCCCCTTCTCCAACTTCGCCTGCTGCTTCTGCAATTCCTCTTGGCTGATGTCCTTCTGCAAACTCTGGATCTTCTCGACGACGCTCATCATGTCGCCTTGGCCCAGGATGCGTTGGGCCATGCGCTCGGGGTGGAATTCGTCGAGTTTGTCGACCTTCTCGCCGACGCCGATGAACTTGATCGGCACACCGGTGAGGTGCTTGATGCTGAGCGCGGCCCCGCCGCGGGCGTCGCCGTCGAGTTTCGTGAGGATGCAGGCGTTGAGTTCGAGGGCCTCGTGGAAGGCCTTGGCGACGTTGGCCGCTTCTTGGCCGATCATCGCGTCGACGACGAGGTAGACTTCGTCCGGTTTGCAGAACTTGTCGATCTGCTTCAGCTCGTTCATCAGATCGTCGTCGATCTGCAACCGCCCGGCGGTGTCGAGGATGACCGCGTCGCAGAGCTGTTTCTTCGCTTCGATCACCGCGTTGCGGCAGACGTCGATGGGGTTGGTCGCCTCGCTGTAAACCGGCACGCCGATTTGGGCGCCGAGGGTTTGCAGTTGCTCCACGGCCCCGGGGCGCTGCAAGTCGGCGGCCGCGAGGAATGGCTTCCGCCCGCGCGCTTGGAGCGTGAGTGCGAGCTTCGCCGCGGTAGTGGTTTTCCCCGAACCCTGCAGTCCGCAAAGCATGATGACGACCGGTCGATCCGCCCGCTGGGGAATCTTGTGGTCGACCGGCCCCATCAACCCGCAGAGTTCTTCGTAGACGATCTTGACGATCTGCTCGGATGGATCGACCCGTTCGAGGACATCCTGCCCGATGGCCTTGGCTTCGACGTTGGCGATAAACTGGGTCACGACCGTGAGGTTCACGTCCGCTTCGAGCAGCGCCCGCCGGACTTCGCGCAGCCCTTCGCGGATATTCTCGGCGCTGAGCCGCCCCCGCCCGCGCAACTTCTTCAGGGCGTCGGATAGCCCTTTCGTGATCCCTTCGAACATGCGTCACCGTGGTCGAATCCGTGTCGGTTCCCAGTTCTTCCAATGTAAGAAGCGGGCGACGGGTGAGCAACCGGGCGGTCTGTCGGTCGATCGAGATGGACGGGCCGCGGCACAAAGCGGCGATCATTCCGCATTTTCGATTCAAGCCCCGCCACCGGCACAACCGATAAAGCCGGTGACACTTGCCAACACCCGCCGAGAGAGGGAATCATGGGGATTTCAAAACGACTCCTGTTGCGGGGCCTCGCGGGCACCACGCTGAGTCTGGTCGTGCTGAGCGGTTGCCAGACCTACACCGGCGGCATGACGCTACCGTCGCCGCACTACTTGAAGCACTACCCGCAGTATTTCGCCCCGGATCCCGCATTCCCGCTCCAGCGCGAACGCGATTCGCAGCTCGACCCGACCGGCGAAATCCGCCGCGGCGCTCCGCAGGGTGCATTGCCCGGCGCGATCCCGCAACCGGGCGCGCTGCCGGCACCGACACCGATTGCGAAATAACTCCGGCTTGACAGCCGACCGCGACGACCCTATTCCGCCGCGAAGAACCGACCGACCCCGCAGGATGGATCCTCGGGCGTCGGGGGCGAGGCATGGATGCCTCCGCCCGGTTCGATCTTCACGGATGGAGAATGACCGATGGCCCAGGCATCGAGCGCTCGGCGGAATGGGTGTCGACTCGCGATCCTCGGCGCGGCCCTCGCGGCGGCGGCGGGTTGCACCGGCAAAGGCAAACCCGACGGGATGCGCACCCTGGATCCGGGCGTCAAAGCGGCCCTGACCGGCCCCACTTCCAAAGACTCGCCGAAGCCGAAGTTCGCGATCACCGATCCGAACGCCACCGGTGCGAAAGACCTCACCGTAAAAAGCTCGTTCGACCGCAAGCTGCCGAATAACCCGCTGCCGCCCATAGAACCGCTCCACAACGGCTCGCTCGCATCGGTGCCGACCCAGCCGACGACCGGCGGAATGTTGGTTCCGCAGAAGCCCCTCGAACAGGTGAAGTACGAAGCCCCGCCGGTGATGCCGCTCGATGGCCCGCTACCGAAACCGGTGATGCCGCTCGACAATCCGACGCCGTCGGAGGTGCCCGCGCCGACGCCCCCGCAGCCGATTATGCCCGCGCTCACCCCACCGGGCGCTTTCCCGCCGGCAAACTCCACGGCGTTGCCGATCATCCCCGAGGCGGGGACGGTCACGCTGCCGTCGCCGAACGAGAAGCCGATCTTCCCGGTCACACCGCCGGCGATCAAGTAGACCCGTTGCGATACATCCGACGGATGATGCGGGCGGCGACGTAGCCCGCTTTGAACCCGGCGTCAATGTTCACGACCGCGACCCCGCTCGAACAACTATTCAACATCGTCAGCAGCGGGGCCAAGCCCCCGAAGGCCGCGCCGTAGCCGACGCTCGTCGGCACGGCGATGACCGGGCATTCGACCAATCCGCCCACCACGCTCGGCAGCGCGCCGTCCATCCCCGCCACCACGATCACCACGTCGGCCTCGTTCATCCGGTCGCGGTGGGCCAGCACGCGGTGAATCCCGGCGACGCCGACATCGACGATCATCTCGGCATTGGCCCCCATCACCCGGGCCGTCACCAAGGCTTCTTGGGCCACGGGTAAGTCGCTCGTGCCCGCGGTGACGATTTCGACTTTGCCGAGCGACGGCGTCGGAATCGGGGAAGCCTTCCAGAAGAACGTGCGGGCCAAGCGATCTTGGATGCCCGCCGGAATGCTCGCGGCCAAGTGCGCGGCCTGTTCGGCGCTCACCCGCGTGGCGAAGGCGTCTTGGCCGTTCTCCGTCAATCGGCGGAGAATGCTTTCGACCCACTCGGGGGTTTTTCCCTCGGCGTAGACGACCTCGGGGAACCCGCACCGCCGTTGGCGGTCGAGATCGACGGTGGCGAAGGGCAATTCGGGAATATGGCTCGTCATGCGTCGGTCACTCGCCCCCTTCGGATTCTTTCTTCCATTCCTGCAATTTCCGGTAGAGCGTCCGCTCGCCGATGCCCAGCATCCGGGCCGCTTCTTCGCGATTGCCTTCCGCGACTTCCAGCGCCCGCTCCATGTAAAAACGTTCGACTTCCGCCAACGGCCGGCCGATGAGCGGATCGCTGGTCGAGCCGACGGGCAGGGCGAACCGCGGCCCGAGGGCGGCGGGCAACGCCAACTGGGCGGGAACCCCGAAGATCGCCAGCAGGCTCCCATCTTCCGGGAGGTCGTCGAGATTCAGCACCCCGTCGCTGTCGAGCAGAATCATGCTTTCGAGCAGGTTCCGAAGTTCGCGGACATTGCCGGGCCACGAGTACGTGGCGAAGGCCCGCCAGATGCTATCCGCGAGCAGCGTGATCTTCTTACCGTACTTCCCGGCGAGATCCTTGACGAACGACGACACCAACAGCGGGATGTCCTCACGCCGTTCCCGCAGCGCCGGCAATCGGACCACGCCGACTTTCAACCTTTGATACAGGTCGCGGCGGAATTCGCCGCGCTCGACCATCGCATCGAGATCCCGGTTCGTCGCGGCGATCACGCGGACGTCGACTTTCAACGGCTCATTCGACCCGATGCGGACGACTTCGCCGTTCTCGAGCACCCGGAGCAATTTCGCTTGCAGCGACGTCGGCATGTCGCCGATTTCGTCGAGGAAGAGCGTCCCGCCGTTGGCGTATTCGAACCGACCCTTCCGCAGTTTGTCGCCGCCGGTGTACGACCCCGGTTCGTGGCCGAACATTTCGTCGTCGAGCAGGTTCTCGTTCAGCGCGGCGCAGTTCATCGCCACGTACGGTTTGTTCTTGCGCGGGCTGTTCGTGTGCAGCGCTTTGGCCGCGAGTTCCTTCCCGGTACCGTTCTCGCCGAGGATGAGCACCGGTGCCGGCGCCGGGGCGTACGCCTTCAGCAATTGTATGACCCGATGCATGCGCGGCCCGCTGCCGACGACCCCTTCGTAGCCGAACTTTTCGTCGATCTGCCGGCGGAGTTCGGTGTGCGCCTTGGCGAGCCGGGTGCGGTCGGCGGCTTTATCGACGATGGCCCGGAGTTCGCTCAGGTCGACCGGCTTCATCAAGTAGTGCGTCGCCCCGAGTTTCATCGCCTCTTGGGCCGTGCGGACGTCGTTGTACCCGCTGATGACGAGCACTTCCGCGTCGGGCAGAACCTCTCGGACTTGGCGGACGATGGTGAGCCCGTCGAGATCGTTCATCCGCAAGTCGGTGAGGACGATGTCGAACTCGTCGGCGTCGATCCGTGCCGCGCCGGCCTTCCCCGAAGTGGCGACGCTGACGCGGTGCCCCTTCCGCTCGAGGCTCTCCGCGATCGCCGCGGCCAGCTTCTGATCGTCGTCGATCACCAGAATCTTCGTCGGATCGTCGTCCAGTGCCATTCGTCATTCGCCCTTGGTCGCCCGGCTACCAATGGTGTACTATAGCGACACGCCCGCCCACTTTCCCCGGTGCTTCCATGCGTTCGCTCCGCTCCCGCGCCCTCTTGCTCGCCGCCGTATTGTCGGCCCTCGGCGGGGCGCTCATCGTCGCTCAAGCGAACAAGACCGGTGGCCAGAAAATGGCCGAGGCAGCGACGAAACTCGTCGGCGCGCTCACCCCCGAACAAAAGAAGGCGGCCCTTTTCGCCTACGACGACGAGCACCGCACGACGTGGTACTTCACGCCGGTGCAGGGCAAGAACAAAGAATCCCTGCGGAAGGGCCTGCGGATGGACGGACTGAGCGCGAACCAGAAAGCGGCGATGCTCGAACTGCTCAAACTCGGGCTGTCCGCGAAGGGCTTCGAGCAAGCCTCGGGCATCATGGATCTGGAAACCTACCTCGCGGAACTCGAAGGGACGGGCGGCGCGATGACCCGCAATCCCCAGTGGTACTTCGTCAGCATCTTCGGCGAGCCTTCCAACACCGGAGCTTGGGGCTGGCGCATCGAAGGCCACCACCTGTCGGTGAACTTCACCCTCGACAAGGGGGAGGTCGTCTCCGCGACGCCGCTCGTCTTCGGTATCAACCCGGCCGAGATCAAAGCGGGGCCGAAGAAAGGCACCCGCGTCGTCCCCGAGGTCGAAGATACGGCCAAGGAATTGATCGCTTCGCTCACCGACGACCAAAAGAAAATCGCGGCCCAATCCAAGCAGTTCGCGGAAATCCAAGAGAAACAAGCGAACGCGACCGTCGGCGACCCCGTCGGCATCCCTGCCAAGGACCTGACCGCCGACCAGAAGAAGACCCTTCGCAAGCTGGTTGAAGCCTACGCGAATCGCCTGCCCGCCGACCTCGCCGCCGCGGAGATGAAGAAGGTGGATGCGGCCGACTTCGCTAAGGTTCACTTCGCCTACTGCATCGAAGAGAAGAAGGAGGGCAAACCCTACACCTACCGCGTCCAGGGGCCGAGCTTCGTGATCGAGTTTTTGAACGTCCAAGCGGACGCGGCGAAGAACCCGGCCAACCACATCCACAGCGGCTGGCGCTCGTTGCCGAAGGATTTCGCGCTGGCGAAGTGAGCAATACAGCTCTTTCACGCGTCCGGCTCGTAATGTCTTGGACGCGCTAGCCAATAACCTCAATTCCGGTTCGTCACGATTGGACTTCGTCGTCGAACGGCCGCGCCGCTGCCGGTTCGGGCTTTGCGCCGCGGGCTTTCAGCACCATTTCCGCCAAGTCGAAATCCTCGCGGGTCGTGATCTTGAAGTTCAACGGCGACCCCGGCACCGCGACAACGGTATGCCCGAGCGCTTCGACCAATTGGGCATCGTCCGTGATGGCGGCGCTCAACGAGCCACGCCGGGAGTAGGCCTCGACGAGCCAATCGCGGCGGAACACTTGGGGTGTCTGCGCCGCCCACAGCCCCGCCCGCGGGACGGTCTCCGTGATTCGCCGCGTGGATGCTTCCACCCGTTTCAACGTGTCCGCGACCGGCACGGCGAGCATCGCGGCGCCGTGTTCGACGGCGGCGGCGAAGACGGCATCGATCTGTTTGGGGTCGAGCAACGGCCGAACCGCATCGTGGATCGCGACGAAATCGACATCGTCCGGGATTCGCGCGAGGGCGTTGGCGACCGATTCGAAGCGCTCGGCACCGCCGGTTACGACCGAGGCATCGTGGATCATGCAGATGCCGGCGAACCGGGCGGTGAACTCGTCGCGATCTCCGGGCGAGACGACAACGAATACACCATGGACGTCCGGGCGCTTCCAGAACAACTCGGCGGAGCGCTGCCAGACGGCCTTGCCGTCGAGCGTGAGGAAGGGCTTCTTCTGCGGCCCTCCGAAGCGGCTAGATTGCCCGGCTGCGGGGAGGATCACGGCGAAGGTGGGCATGGGCGTGCTCCGGGTTCAACTCCGGGGTCTGTTCTAGCGAGTGCTTCCAGCCGGCCACGAGTTCTTGCCAGCGCGTCCAGACGATCTCCTGCTCGGCGAGCAATTGTTCGACGTCCTCCGCCGAGCGATCCGCCCCGGCCAATTGCTGCGTCCAAGTTTCGTCGAGCGCGTCGTGCGGGGCGTGCAGTTGCAACGCTTCCCCCGGCCCGCCCTGCTCCGTGTAGGCTTTCTGAAACGAAGCCTCATACCGTTCGAGGGCCTTCAAACAGTCGCCCACCGCGACCTCGATGGCCCCCAACGATGTCTCCCAAGCTCGTGCCGGCTTCATGGCGTCCCCCGAATCGCGACCTCTCCCGGAAGCTGCGGGCTATAGCGAAGGGGCCGCTCCGGAAACAAGCGGACTTTCCGCGGCGCTCCAAACCCAGGGTTTTGCTGATAACTGATCGCTGGTGGCTGGATGCTGTTTCGATTCTCAAGATTTCGTCCAGGACAGCGGTCAGCAATCAGTTTTCAGCAATCAGCCAGCAATGCAGACCGATGCCAAAATCGAGAGGCGCACCTTTCCGCGGATTCTTGTTGCGGGAATCCGCGTTCGCGGCTATCGCCCGGCGATCCGTTTTTCCCCGCACGCCCGGAGGACGCCGCGATGTACGTGGCCTGTTCGACCCTCTGTTTCAGCCGCCAGCCCCTCGCCGATGCCCTCCGGGTCATCCGCGAGATGCACTTCGCCAAGGCCGATCTGGCGATCCACGAATCCGGATCGCACCTGCGGCCCTCCGAAGTGCTCGCGGATGTGGCCAAGGCCGCGACGCAGCTCAAAGCGGGCAATGTCGCCTTCGCCGCGTTCCATTTGGAATTCGCCGAGTTCGACGGTGAAACCATCCGCCATCAACTCCGCGCCGTCTGCCGGCTGGCCCGAACGATGGCCGTGCCGCTCGTGACCGTGACGGCCGCGCCGATCGGTTGCGACCCCCAAGAGGAAGCCGCGCGGTTGAAGGTGTGGGCGAAGCTCGCCGAGATCGAAGGGGTGATCCTGACCATCGAAACGAAAATCGGCACGGTGGCCGAAGATGTCGGCTGCGCCGCCGAGCTGTGCCGGCGCGTCCCCGGCCTCGGGCTGACGCTCGACCCGAGCTACTTCACAACGCGGAACCACACCGAAGACGGGTGCGACCCGCTTTACCCATTCGTCAAACACGTCCGTTTGCGCGACTCGGGGAACAAACCCGATCTGTTCCAGCTGCGCATCGGCCAAGGGACGATCGAATACGGCCGCATCATCGGCCAGCTCGACCGCTGCCGATACGACCGCGCCCTTTCGGTCGACATCCGCGATCTACCGGAGAATTCCTTCCCGGTGGAGCCGGAGATCCGCAAGCTGAAGCATTTGCTCGAATCGCAGGTGTGACTCGCCTAAACGCGACATCGCGTCGGAGCCCGAGCGCCAGCGAAGGATGGAAATGAACTTCCCGGGACAATCCGGAACATGGTTCAAAGCCTCCCTCGCTGGCGCTCGGGCTCTGACATCCACGTCATCCGTTATCCCAAATCAACTCGACCGTCATATCTGTGTGCGATGTCCCACCGTGTCACCGAGAATTCTTTTGCGACTTTTCGGTTCGGAACTTGCATCGGAACAATGCTATGGTCAATCTATGAGGGTGGCGCAAAGTTTTTTTCTCCCGACTCTTGCCCTCCGAGCGTAGCATTCAGGTAATCCCCTCCGAGGAGCCGCACCATGATTCTCGAACGCGCCGGCCGGCTGGGGGCCATCGCCCTGGCAGCTCTTTTGTTCGTAACCCCGGCTTTCG
>JANOSQ010000627.1:0-3815 GCA_031415915.1 Fimbriiglobus sp.
GGGCGTTTGTCGCTCCGCGTCCAACCGCCGAGCACCCCGGCGGTGTAGGCTCCGAACATCCCTCCACCCGAGAGGGCGAGGATGTGTTGCGGTCGGCGGGGCAGGGACGTGAGCTTGCCGCCCGGATCGAGCGGGTCGGTGAATTCGACTTGCCGGACATCCGCCGGATCGTCGGCGATCACGGGCGGCGATGGGGCATCGGCCGGCAACCATTTTCCGGGGCCGACCGAATCGGCCGGGGGGACGGCGCGCGATTTGACACACCCCAAGCCCGCGGCGAGCGCGATCAGCGCGAGCAACCCGATTCGAGATGTGGTGCGCAATCGACCCATAGCGCCGGGGATAGCCAAACCGACTCAGCGACGCAAGGCGGAATTTTCGACGACGCGGTTGGTGAGCGAGCCCAGATGCTCGATCGACAGAGTCACTTCGTCGCCGGGCTGCAACCATCCGCCGACGGCCTCGGGGGTTAGTTCCAGGATGCACCCGGTACCGACGGTTCCGGAACCGAGCACATCGCCGGGCCGCAGTTCGGTATCCCGACTCGCGTGGGCCAAGATTTGCGGCCAGGTCCAATACATGCTGCCGGCGTTCCCGCGCGAATATTCCTTCCCGTTCACCGTCGCCGTCATTTCCAAGTGCAACCGGCCGTCGCGGTAGTGCGGCTTCAACTCGTCGAAGGACACCAAGCGCGGGCCGATGCTCGTGGCGAAGTCTTTGCTCTTGCTCGGCCCCAGACCGACAGCCATCTCGGCCCGTTGGATGTCGCGGGCGCTCCAATCGTTCAAAATAGTGAATCCCGCGACGACTGACATCGCACTGTCATCAGCCGGGAGATCGCGCGCGGCGGTGCCGATGACGCAGGCGAGTTCCAATTCGTAATCGAGCGCCGCACTCCCCTGCGGTGCGGCGACGGGGTCGCCATCGCCGATGATTGCGACGGGGTTGCTGAAATAGAAAACGGGGATGTCGTACCACTGCGGCACCATCGCCAGCCCGCGGTGCGCCCGGCAGGTTTTGACGTGCTGCTCGAAGGCGTAGAAATCGCGGAACGACGCGACGGGGAACGGGGCGGGCATGGGTAACTACTCGAAGAGTTCTTTCACAGGGTAGCGAAAATTAGGGAGGAATGATCCTCCGACCAAATCCATGCCGCCATTGATGTACTTCGGACTCGTATGCTGTGAGTGACACACGACGATCTCTTCAAAGGGATCGACGGACCACATTTCCCTTGCACCCAGTCGCAGGCTGCACTCGATGGTTCTCATCAGCAGTTCTTCATCTTCGTCCAATTCTTTGATCTCGATCGCGAGCAATGGAGGACATTCGAGATAGTCAACATCGCGGTTCGGCTTCGGATGAAAATGCGAGACGACAGAGAGGTCGTAGGAAAGGTATGTGTCGGGATTGCGCTTCAGTAGATATGGACAACCGTATCCGTAAACGCGAAAGGACTCACTTGAGGCGCGGGACCACTGGAACAGGATCGCCGACAATTTCGCGCACATAGCCGAATGAGCCGGCGAATGGAAGCCGTTCCATCTCTCAACGAGTTGACCCGAGAACAACCAACGGTCTATCCCTTCTGTCGGCGCCATTTTCAGCAATTCGATCGTAGTCATCACTATCTCCGATCCTACTGATTACAGTGTACCGCGCTTGTCCTGCTCGCGTTCGATAGCCTCGAATAGTGCCTTGAAGTTCCCCTTGCCGAAGCTCTTCGAACCGCGGCGCTGAATCACTTCGAAGAAAAGCGTCGGCCGATCGGAGACCGGCTTCGTGAAGATCTGCAGCATGTAGCCCTCGTCGTCCTTATCGACCAAGATGCCGAGTTCGGCGAGCTGGGCGAGGTCTTCGCGGATCGGGCCGACGCGGGCGGGGAGCGTGTCGTAGTAACTTTGCGGCACCCGCAAAAACGACACGTCGTTGTCGCGCAGCGCGGTCACCGTTTTGATGATGTCCCCCGTGATCAGGGCGATGTGTTGCACGCCGGGGCCGCCATAGTAGTTCAGGTACTCCTCGATCTGGCTTTTTCGCTTCCCCCGGGCCGGTTCGTTGATCGGGAACTTGATCCGCCCCGTGCCGCTTTGCACGACCTTCGACATGAGCGCGGAGTACTCGGTGCTGATGTCCTTGTCGTCGAAGTGCTGGAGCTGCGTGAAGCCGAGCACGCGGCGGTGATATTCGACCCAGTCGTTCATCTTCCCTTCTTCGACGTTGGCGACGAGGTGGTCGATGGCCGCGAGCCCGACCGGCCGCGCAGTCTTTGTGCTGTATCGCTCGGCGTCGAGCTTCTGGTAGCCCGGCGCGAACACCCCGCGGTAGGCGTCGCGGTTGACGAAACTGTACGTCGTGTCGCCGTAGGCGAGGATGCTCGCGGTTTCGTAGGTGCCCTGTTCATCCTGCAATTTCTGCGGTTCGCGGACACCCGTGGCCCCGCGCTTCACCGCTTCGGCGTAGGCGACCGAGACATCCGGAACGTCCAGCGCGATGTCCATGACGCCGTCGCCGTGGGTGACCAGCCGCTGGCTCTCCGGGTGCGCCGAACCGAGCGGTGAGGTCAGCACGAAGGTGATCTCCCCTTGGCGGAGGACGTATCCCGCCTCGTGCTTCACGCGGGTTTCGAGACCGGCGTAGGCGACGACCTCGAAGCCGAAGGCGTTGCGGTAGAAGAAGGTGCTCTGCCGGGCGTTGCCGACGAAGAAGCGGATGTGGTCGATCTTGCGAAGTGGGAAATCTTGCATGGGTGTGACTCTGGTAGGTCACGCTCTGCGTGACGGCGTTTGATGATGCAGGTAGAAGTTGTTTCCGCGCCGCGTCACGCAAAGTGTGACCTACGAAATCTCGATCCCCAATCGCTTTACCAACCCTTCCAACTCGCTCCGCAGGAATGCGAAGCTCGGCGCGATGAAGAACTCGACCTGCATGTGGGACGGATCGTAATCCTGCCGGATTACATCTTCCGTGACGAACGGTCGCCGGCGGGCGCCCGCGCCGGAGAGCGAGTGCGGAATCTCGCCGAAGCTCGATAAAATGCCTGCTCCGAAGACTTTCACTTCGCCGCGTTCCTCGATCAAGCCGAACTCGATGCTGAACCAACTGAACCGCTTCAGCAGCAGCACGTGTTCTCCGTTTGGAGTGGTCGCGGCCGCTTTCCCGATGAGCGTGAGCAACTCCGCGTAATCGCGGTTCATCAGCGGCGGGACGTGCCCCAAGCAATCGTGGATCATGTCCGGTTCGGGCGTGAACTCCGGGTGCGAACCATGGCGGAGGAACTGCGTGACGGGAAAGCCGCGGTCGGCAATCGATTCGTAAAAAGTTCGGTACGGCAACGCCCCCTCCGCCGGGACGAGTCGCATCTGCGTTTCCCGACTCACCCGCTCACTGAGCGTCCGCAACTGGGGGATCTCGTCTTCGGCGATGGCCAACTCGCGCTTCGCCTGCAAATAGATTTCGCTGGCGTGCTTCACGTGCAGCTCGTCGAGCCGCGGCGAGACGTCCCGCCAGATGCGCGCCTCTTCGTCGGTGTACTCGATGATCGGCGGCGGCTCGTGAGCCAGTCTATGCTGCCGGGTGAGGTCGAACAGGAACTTCCGTCGTTCGATGTACGCGGCGTCGCCGAGACCGGGGTGATCCGGTTCCAGTTCAAATTCGGCAGTGTCAGGCGGGGCCACCATGCTATTCGCATCGATGGACGCACCGTATTCGACGAGGGGCGTCGGCTCTTTCATCGGGGCGACTCCGTACTCGTGAAAGGCCATTTCATTTTACCCCTACTTTCCTCGATGCGGTAGCGCAACAAGAGGAACACG
>JANOSQ010000628.1:0-14680 GCA_031415915.1 Fimbriiglobus sp.
GAAACGTTGGCGGACGGTCGCTTCGCGCCAGATGTGCTCATCGGCGAGTTTCAGCACCTCGTCCAACTCCCGGCAGAATTGCACGTCGGTGACCTCGACGAAATGCGAGAGGCGGACGAATCCCTTCGGCGGGCGATCCGCGTCCCCCAGTTCCAAGAACGCACCGGCTTCTGGCTTGATGCCCCGCGACGGAGCTGCCCCGGCAGGGGTGCCCCCGCAATTCGGCGGCCAAGCGGTGCGTGCTCTTGATCGTCCAACGCAGCGGATCCATCGGCGAACCCCGCGTCGTCGGCTCGATCAGACGGTTCAAGGCGGCGGAGAGTCCCGGCTGGGTGACCGCGCGGGGTTTGCGGCCCCCGCCGATCTTCCGCTGACGATTGGAAACCAACGCCGCGGGGTCGTCGAGTTCCTTCAAGCCGTTGCGGATGGTGCGGTCCGACATCCCCGTCGCCGCCGCGACGGCCGCGATCCCGCCGCGTCCCAAAGCCCGCGCTTCGACCGCCGCCCAGCGCCGGCGGGCGCGCTCGTCCAGGTCGTCGAGCAGTTCGATATACTTGACCCCGATAGTCGCGATTGCGTCGGCGTCCTGCATCCGGGTAGCATGCCATCGACCCGCCCGCGATTTCAAGGGCAGTCCGGTAGTTTATTTTGGCGCGGGTCCTAACTCGATTGAACCAGAATAAATCGGTGCCTCCGATACCGTTGCTCGGTGTTCAGGAATCCCCGAGCGTCTGCCGGAGCGATTGGATCGTCTCGGCCAAATGGTTGAGGGTGGGGTTCAAGTCGAGCGCCAAGGCCAGCGCCCGCAGGGCGGCGTGGGGCCGGTTCATGCGCAGGTGGCACTGCCCGAGGCCCGAGGCGGCGCCGAAGTGGTGGGGGTTCAGCCGGAGCGTTTCTTCGCAATCGGCGATGGCCTTGGCGTGCTGACCGCGGCGGAACCAAACGATGGCGCGCTGGTTGTACGCCTCCGCGAAATCGGGGTACATGCCGATCACGTCGTCGAGGGCCGCGAGTTGCTGGGCGGAATCGTTCAGCGAGAGCGCCAGCCGCAATTCCCGGCCTTGCGGGATGCTGTCGCCGCGGAACCAGATTTCCCAGAGGGAATCGACCGCGAAGCGGCGGACTTGATCGTCGGAATCGGTGCGCAGAACCAACGCCACGACCGGGTTGGACGCCATCGTGCCGACGAATCCGAGGGCGAATGCGGCGGCGCGCCGCGCTTGCGGATCTTCGGACGACGCCACGATCCGGCAGAGGGTTCCTTCCGAATACCGCTTCTCGGCGAGCTTGCGGAATTCGCGGATGGCCTCCTCGGCCCCCGCTTCCCAGAGTTCGTCGTCGGCGTCGAGTTGGGGTTTCGGCAAATCGTCGAAGGCTTCCAGTAACAGGGACACGGCCGCGGTACCTCTCAGAACGGGGTCATGGGCGTAGTGTAGGCCATCGTTCCCGTGCGAGAAGGAATCGGGTTTCCGAATATGATTGGGATGTGCCCCGGCCGTGAGCTATCCTGATCCGCAGAAGCTGATGTCCGCAGGCCGAGATGCCATGAATCCGATCGCGTTCGCTTGCTCCCATTGCGCGCAGAGCATCACGGTGCCCCCGGAAGGGGCCGGACGCGCGATACCTTGCCCGCGCTGCAACCAAGCGACGCTCGTCCCGAATGCGCCCGCGCCGAGACTGGCCACGGCCCTCCGCGACCTCGGGCCCGACTTCAGCGAGACGCTCCGCAAAGCCCAAGAATCGACCGACAGCATCTTCAATGACCAAGACGAAGAAAGCGATAGCCTATTCGGCGGTAACGATACGCCCCGGAAGCCGATTATCCCCGCCAGCTCGACACCCACCTCCTCGACGGATCCCCATCAGGCCACACTGCGAATCCCCGGTTTACCCGTGCCGCCGGCGACCGCTTTCGTTCCGCAAGCGGTCTCGAACCCGAACAACCCCTTCGAAGACCTAATCGCGGAGTCGGCCACCGAAAATTCCGGAGGAATGGAAGCGAGCGGGGCCTTGCAAGAGATTCCCGAGCCGGAACCGGCGAGCGCCTCCCTATGGAAAAATCTGTTGATCGGGGCACTCTCGCTTTACGCGGTCGCAATCACGGCCGTGGCCGCGTGGGGCTGGCTCCGCGAACCGGTCGCCAAAGGGGCACTGCACGGGCCGAGCGCGACGAAGCGTTGAAAACATCGGGAATCGCCGATTCGTCAGATCTGGCGTAACCGGAAACTCCAGAACACTTTACACAGTTCCCCCGAGTCCAATCCCGCCGCGATCCTTGAAGAACTGCCTGCATTTCCTAAAAAGAAAGTAGTTCTGTCACCCAAATTCGCACGGGCCAATCGGCCTCGGGTGGAGCGTACCCCGCTTCACCCGCCGGGGTAACTCCATGTCCGCATTGAAGATCCGTCGCATCGATCTCTCGGCTTCCAACGCCAATTCCCAACTCAAGAAGCTGCGCGATCAATTCCGCCTCGAATCGGAAGTCGTCACTCCCGCCTCGAAGAAGTTGACCCAAGCGGTCTTCGGCGAAGCGCTCACCCCCGCCCAAGTGGTCGAACGGATTTGCCTCGCCGTGCGCGACCAAGGCGTCTCGGCCCTCCTGAAGTTCACCGAGCAGTTCGACAAAGTGAAATTGAAGGCCGATGCCCTGCGAGTCCCGGCGGCCGAACTCGCCGCGGCCCACGCCGCCGCCGACCCGGCCATGCTCGAAGCGCTCCGCCGCGTCCGGTACAACATCGATTCGTTCCAATCCGGCTTGCTGCACCGCGACGCCGAGTTGCGCCTGTCCGGTTCCCACGAAATCCACCTCCGCTATCGCCCACTGCGCCGCGTCGGCATTTATTGCCCCGGCGGTGCGGCCGCGTACCCCTCCACGTTGATGATGACCGTTTGCCCCGCCCGCGCGGCCGGCGTCGAAGACATCGCGGTCGCACTGCCGCCCAACGACACCGGCGCCTACAGCCCCGAAATGCTGGCCACCTGCTACGAACTCGGCATCACCGAGGTCTACCGCATGGGCGGCGCCCAAGCGATCGCAGCCTTCGCCTACGGGGTCGAAGGCATCCCCGCCGTGGACATGGTCTGCGGGCCCGGGAATCAATACGTCGCCCTCGCCAAGAAATTTGTCTACGGGCAGTGCGCCGTCGATTGCCTCGCCGGGCCGAGTGAAATCGTCGTGGTGGCCGACGATTCGGCCCACCCGCATTACGTGGCCCTCGATTTGATCGCCCAAGCCGAGCACTCCCCCGGTGTCTCCGTCATGGTCACCTGGTACGAACCGCTGCTGGAAGAAGTGCAAGCCGCGCTCGAGAAGCGGTTGCTGAAGGCCGGTCGCGCCGAGTTGGTCCGCGAGAGCCTGGAGCGGTACGGGGCGTTCGTGCTCTGCGCGAACAAGCTGGAAGCCATCGCCTTGGTGAACCAACTGGCCCCCGAGCACCTGCACATCCAAGCCCGCGACCTCGATGCGTTCTCCGAGGAGATCGTCAACGCCGGGGCTATTTTCCTCGGGCCATTCACCCCGGTCGCCCTCGGCGATTACGCCGCGGGCACTTCGCACGTCCTCCCCACCGGCGGCACCGCCCGTTTCGCCAGCGGCTTGAACGCCAACGACTTCCGCCGCCGCACGAGCGTCCTGCGTTTCACCAAGAACGGGATGCGGGACATGGCCGAGGACGTCGTGACGCTGGCGAACATCGAAGGCCTCGTCGGCCACGCCGCGAGCATCGAATTGAGGGCGAGCGACAACGGCCCCGCCGCCCGCCCCAAGCCGAAGCCCGAAAAAGCCGGCGCCGCGACGCCCGCCCCCCTGAAGAAGTAGCGTCACGTCGATCATTTCCTTCAGAGCCGGACGCGTAAGCGACGTTGTCGCTTCGAACGTCGCTTACGCGTCCGGCTCTGAAGGAACACCATCCCAAAGCCTTCTCATTTCGTGACCAGCCTGGTGGAGAATCGCGGGAGTTTCGGTTGAACACCCCCCGTCCGGGGTGGTACACTGATATTCCTGCCGGTGTCCCGCTTCCGCGGATTGCCCTCTCCTGATCCCGGGGTCTCGTCCATGCGTTGGATCGCTTCCAGCTTCGCGATGCTGTCGGTTGCGACGGCCTACGCCCAAGATGGCAAAGTCAGCTTCTACAAAGATGTCCGGCCGATTCTGACCCAGAATTGCCAAGGTTGCCACCAGCCCGCCAAGGCCCAAGGCGGCTATGTGATGACGGAATACGCATCCCTGCTAAAAGCGGGCGACAGCGATAAACCGGGCATCGTCCCCGGCAAACCGGAGGCGAGCTATCTGCTCACGGAAATCCACGTGAACAAGGACGGCAAAGCGGAGATGCCCAAGAACGGCGCACCGTTGGCTCCCGCCCTCTACGCCACCATCGAAACTTGGGTGAAGCAAGGGGCCGTAGACGACACGCCCGCCTCGGCCAAGACCGCGGAGATCGATGCGGAGCACCCGCCGGTCTACCCGTCCCCGCCGGTGATTACTTCGCTCGCGTTCCATCCGAAGGGAAAGACGCTCGCCGTGACGGGCTACCACGAGGTGCTGCTCTACGGCGTCGACGACCTCAAACTCCAAGCCCGCCTCGTTGGTTTGAGCGAACGGGTTCAGTCGATCGCCTTCAACGCCAATGGCTCGCTGCTCGCCGTAGCCGGCGGCAACCCGGGCCGCTTCGGCGAAATCCAAATCTGGGACGTCGAGAAACGCAAACTCAAGGTCTCGGCGCCGGTCACGTTCGACACCGTTTACGGACTCGCGTGGAACCCGGAGGGGACGCTCGTCGCCTTCGGCTGCTCCGACAACACCGTGCGGGCCATCGACCCCAAGACGGGCAAGCAAGTCTTGCAAATGGGCACCCATTCGGATTGGGTGCTCGGCACCGTTTTCAGCCAAGACGGCTTGAACTTGGCCAGCGTGGGCCGGGACATGTCGATGAAGCTCACGGAAGTCGGCACTCAACGGTTCGTCGATAACGTCACCAGCATCACGCCCGGCGGACTCCGGGGCGGGCTCATGGCCATCGACCGCCGGCCATTGAAAACGAAGACGATGGCCAAGGTCCCGGCCGACGCCCCGACCATCGGTAACCGCGTCTACGACGAGTTGCTCGCCGGCGGCTCGGACGGGGTGCCGCGGCTGTATAAAATGCACCGCGAGGTGAAGCGCGAGATCGGCGACGACTCGAACAAACTCAAGCAATTCGAGGGAATGCTCGGACGAATTTCCGGTCTGAAGTTCGACCCCGAAGGCGCTCGTTTCGCCGCCGCGAGCGGACTCGATGGCAAGGGCGAAGTCGCCGTGTACGATGTCGTCGCCGTTAAGAAGACCGCGAAGTGCTTGTCGGTCACCGGCCCCGCTTTCGCCGTGGCATGGTCGCCCGATGGCAAGACCCTCGCGTCGGGTGGCTTCGACGGCAAAGTCTGGCTCCACGACCCCAAAGACGGCAAGTTGCAAAAGGAATTCGTCGTCCAACCGAAGTAGTTCAGCAATCGAGATTTTCACCGCGGAGGAAGAAGAGGTCGCAGAGACCAGAATTGGTATCCGATCCACCGATTGACGCCATCTGCTCTCCGCGTGCTCTTCTTTCTCTGCGGTTAACGTTCTTTAAACTGCTCTCCCGAGTTATCAAGCCATGCGATTCTCCCTCGCTTGTTCCCTGCTTCTGATAGCCCCATTCGCTTTCGCTGCCGATCCGGTTCCAGGCGAAACCCTGCCGCCGGGAGCCAAGGTGAAGTCGCTGATGGTGCAACCCGCGACCATTGCATTCAGCAGCCCGTACGCTTCCGCGCAACTCCTCGTGACAGCCACGCTCGAAACGGGCGAGACCATCGACGTGACACGAATCTGCAAAATGGTCGCTCTCGATGCGGCGAGCGTCTCCGAAAAAGGATTGGTCCGCGCGCCCCACGGCGGGCAGCAGGGCAACATCGGCATCACTCTCGGAACACAGACGTTGTCCGTCCCGGTCACGCAAGTTGCGAAGTCGGACAAGCCGATCAGCTTCGTCACCGACGTTCAACCCGTCCTCGGCAAGCTCGGCTGCAACGCCGGTACTTGCCACGGGGCGGCGCAGGGCAAGAGCGGATTCAAGCTCTCCCTCCGCGGCTACGATTCGATCCACGATCATCGCGCCCTCACCGACGACCTCGAAGGCCGGCGCTTCAACCGCACCGCCCCGGATCGAAGCCTGATGCTGTTGAAGCCGGCCGGGGCCGTGGCCCACACCGGGGGCGTCCTCTGGCAGCCCGGCGACGCCAATTACGAACTCGTGAAGAAGTGGATCGCCGACGGGGTGAAACTCGACCTCGCCGCGACCCGCGTCAAGTCGATCGAAGTGATCCCCGCCGTGGTGACGGTGCCGGTCATCGGCATGAAGCAACAGTTCGCAGTGGTCGCCACCTACGCCGACGGCCGCAAACGCGACGTGACCGCGGAAGCCTTTCTCGACAGCAGCAACACGGACGTGGCCACCGTGGATAAAGCCGCACTGATCACGACCGTCCGCCGGGGTGAAGCGACAATGCTCGCCCGCTACGAAGGGGCCTACACCGCCGCGGCCGTCGTCGTCATGGGCGACCGCACCGGCTACCAATGGCAGCCCAAACCGGTCCGCAACTTCATCGACTCGCTCGTCGATGCCAAGTTGCAAAAGGTGAAGATCCAAGTCAGCGAACTCTGCACCGACGAAGAATTCCTCCGCCGGGTGTCGCTCGACCTCACCGGTCTGCCGCCGACGTCCGAAGCGATCCGAAAATTCGTCGCCGACCCGGCGCCGACCCAGAAGAAGCGCGACGCGCTCATCGACACGCTCGTCGGCAGCGAGAGCTACATCGATCACTGGACGAACAAGTGGGGCGACATGCTCCAGATCAACACCAAGTTCCTGGGCGGTGGTGGCGCCACCGCACTCCGCACGTGGACTCGCGACGCCATCGTCAAGAACGTCGCCTACGACAAATTCGCCTACGGCATCCTCGCGGCTAGCGGATCGAACCTCATGAACCCCCCGGCCGCGTATTACAAGACGCTCCGAACACCCGACGCGGTGATGGAGAACACGACGCAGTTGGTCCTCGCCATCCGCTTCAACAGCAACAAGTGCCACGACCACCCGTTCGAAAAATCGACCCAGGACCAGTACTACGAGACGAGCGCGTTCTTCGCCCGCGTCGGCCGCGCGGAAGACCCCAAGTACAAGGGCCAGAAGATCGGCGGCAGCGCCGTCGAAGGTGCCGTACCGCTCGTCGAAGTGATCTCCGACGTGAGCGGCGGCGAAATGAAACACGATCGCACCGGCGGTACCGCCGCACCGAAGTTCCCTTTCCCAGTCCCCGGGTATACCCCAGATGAGAAAGCCGCGCGCCGCGAGCAAATCGCCCGCTGGATCACGGCCAAGGAGAACCCCTACTTCGCCAAGAGCTACGTGAACCGCATCTGGAGCTACATGACCGGCGTCGGCATCATCGAGCCGGTCGACGACATCCGCGCCGGCAACCCGGCGACAAACCCCGAACTCCTCGACAAACTCACGGCCGAGTTCATCGCCGGCGGCTTCGACACGCAAAAGCTGATGAAGCTCATCACGAAGTCGCGGACCTACCAACTGTCGATCGCCACGAACAAGTGGAACAAGGGCGACGAAATCAACTACAGCCACGCCCTGCCGCGGCGGCTCCCGGCCGAAGTGCTCTTCGACGCCATCCACGCGGCAACCGGTGCCAAGTCCCGGCTGCCCGGTCTGCCTGTCGGCGCCCGCGCGGCGCAACTGCTCGATGGCAACGTCGATCTCCCCGGCGGCTTCCTCGACCTCCTCGGCAAACCCGTCCGCGAATCGGCGTGCGAATGCGAACGCTCGAACACCATGATGCTCGGGCCGGTTCTCGCGATGGTCAACGGACCCATCGTCGGCGACGCCATCAAAGATCCGAGCAACCACATCGTCACCTTCACCGAGAAGACCAAGGATGACACCAAGGTCGTCGAAGAGATTTACCTGTCGGTGCTGAACCGGATGCCGAATTCGAAGGAACTCGCGATCGGCGTCAAAGCCCTCGGCGCTTCCGGTTCCGACCACGCCCTGCTCGTTCAAGACTTCGCCAAACGCAAGGCCGCATTCGAGGCCTACGCCGCGGGGATCGACGCCAAGATCCCGGCCTACGAGCAGACGATTCTCGACCTGAAACCGACGGCGTGGACGGCCCTGGCGCCGACGAAGATGGAATCGAAAGCCGGGGCGAGCTCCGCCGCGGCCGATGTGAAGACCGGGAGCACCTTGACCGTGCAGAAGGACGGTTCGATCCTCGTCACCGGGAAGCTCGAAGCGTTCGATTTGCAAACGATCACCGCCGACTTGAAACTCGACGGGGCCATCACGGGCATCCGCCTCGAAGTCTTCGCCGATCCATCGCTGCCGGCCAAAGGTCCGGGCCGCGCGGCCAACGGGAACTTCGTACTGAACGAGTTCCGCGTGACGACGCAAGCCACCGGCTCCACCGCCGCCGCGAAGCCGGTGAAACTCGTCAACCCGGAGGCGACCTACGGCCAAGATGGTTTCCCCGCGGCCAACGCCATCGACAACAACTTGGCCACCGGTTGGGCCATCGCCCCGCAATTCGGAGTGAACCAGTCGGCGCTGTTCGGCTTCCAAGCCCCGGTCAACGCCAAGGCCGGGGTGACGCTGGCGATCCAGCTCGAACACCGCTTCGGCACCGGGCACAACATCGGCAAGTTCCGGCTCTCGTTCACGACGGACAAGAAGCCGAAACTCGGTTCGCCGGTGCCAGCCGACCTGCTCAGAATTTTGGAGACCGAAGTCGCCAAGCGGACGCCGGAGCAAGTGGCCAAGCTGAAGCAGGCCTACATCGCGACGGATGCCGAGTACCTGCGGTTGCAGCGCGATATTCCGATCGCCCCACCGAGCGACCCCCGCGTGCTGGGGGCGCAGGATTTGACGTGGGCGCTCATCAACACCCCGAGCTTCTTGTTCAACCGGTGATATGCCATGAGACGCACGCGAAGAATCGTTTACCCCGAATCGGACGGTCTGCCGATGGCGGAAAACACCGTCCAGTACGACTGGATTTCGCTGCTGAAATGGAACATCGAAGTTCTGTTTCAGTCGCGGGATGATGTCTTCACCGCCGGGGATAATTTTATCTACCCCGTCGAAGGGAACAACAAGTTGCGGCTCGCCCCGGATGTCTACGTCGCCTTCGGCCGACCCGTCGGAGATCGCAGCAGCTACCGGGTTTGGGAAGAAGGAAACGTTTTCCCGCAGGTGATTATCGAGGTGCTCTCTCCGGGCAATCGCCCCGCCGAGATGCAAGGCAAACTCGAGTTTTACGAGCGGTACGGGGCGGAGGAATACTACGTCCTCGAACCCCAAGGCGTCATGTACCTCGAAGGGTACCGCCGGATCGGGAACGTACTCGAATTGATCCCGCCCGACGACATCGTCGATTTCACGAGTCCGCTATTGGGTGTTCACTTCATCTCGCGGGATGGTACGGTCACGGTCCACGGGCCGGATGGCAAGATGTGGGAAACACCCTTGGGAATGGTCGTCCAAGCGAATACGCTCGCGGAAAAAGCCGAGTTCCGAGCGGAGGAGGCGATCGAAATGGCCCACGCGGCCAATGACCGCACAGCGCTGGCATTGAAACAGGCCGAGGTGGAACGGCAGAAGGCCGAGGTGGAACGGCAGAAGTCGAACCGTCTCGCCACGAAGCTTCGCGAACTCGGTTTCGATCCCGATGCCCTTTGAAATCTCCCCACACCCCACCGTCGAAACCTTGCTCAGCGCCCGGCGTCGCTTCGATACCGAAGCGACGCCCGGAGTCGTCCAAACCCCGCGCTACCGGCTCCGCTACCACGACTGGGGCAACGGCCTGCCCATTATCTTCGCCCACGGGATGATCGACACGACGCGCTCCTTCTGCATGCAGATGCGCGGGATGGTCGATGCCGGCTTCCGCTGCATCGGCTACGAACTCGCCAACGGCGGGCCCGACGGGGCGAATCTGGGGGTTTACCGACAACACCATTACGCCGAGGATTTGATCGCCCTGCTCGATCACCTGCAACTGCCGAGGGTCGATATTCAGGGATCGTCGTTCGGTTCCACCGTCGCGCTCTCGGCGCTCGCCCGGTTCCCGGATCGCTTCCGGCGGGCCGTGCTCCAAGGGGGCTTCGCTCGCCGGCCGCTCATCCGCATCGAGCGCGGACTCGCCCGGCTCGGCCGCTATTGGCCCTGGACAATGAGCCAACTCGTCCTCCGCCCGCAAGTCATGCGGCGATTGGAAGGGGGCCAGTTCACCGGTTGCCCGCCCGAGATCTTCGAGTTTCTGCTGGAATGCAGCGGCACCAACCCGATCCGCGCCGCGTCCCGGCGAGCGTTGATCCTCGACAAGCTCGATCTTCGACCGCTGCTACCGGGGATTCGCCACCCGATCTTGATGATCGGCGGCGACCGGGATGGACTGGTACCACGCAGTGCCGAAGCGGAAGTGGAAACCGGCTGCCCGAATGCGAGGCGGATCGAGTTCAGCCCGTGCGGGCACTACCCGCAGTACACGATGCCCGACCCGATGACCGCCGCGATGGTGCCGTTCTTGCGCGTCTTGCGCGGCTCCTCCGCGAATTCGCGCAGACTCTCCGACCCCGCCGGGGTAGACTGAACCGGTCGAATCCGCCCATCTCGGAGCTTTCCCATGTCTCAGCGTTCGTGGAAATCGGCCCTCGCGGCACTCTTCGCGGTCGTCCTCGCAACCCCGGCGTCCGCCGCCCCGGTGCCCGCCGAACCCAAGGCCGACGACAACGCCGTGCTGAAGGCCCGCAAAGCCCTCGATCTGAAGATCACCGCCAAGGCCGACGGCAAGACGCTGTACGAAGCCATCGAACTGCTCAAGGAAGTGGCGAAGGTCGACATCTCGCTCGACGCCACCGCGCTCCAAATGCTCGGCATGGATCCCAACCAGCCCGTGGTGAAGTTCGACTTCAAAGACGTCAAATTGAAGGACGGCCTGCGGACCGCGTTCGCCGCGATGAACCTCCGCTGCGGGGTCACGTCCACGGGGATCGTCGTTTCCACCGACGAAGGCCTGACGGTCCGCCAGCTGCGGCAACTCGTGAACATCGACGTCGAAGGCAAGTCCCTCGCCGACGCCCTGCGCGGGTTGGCCGACGAGACCGGCGCCAACGTGGTGATCGACCCGCGCGCCAAGAAGACGGCCGAAGAAAAGATCACGCTCAAGATCGACGATGTGCCGCTGGAATCGGCGGTACGCTTGGCCGCGGACGTCGGCGGGCTCGCCGTCATCCGCATGAGCAACGTGCTGTTCGTGACCACCGAAGCCCGCGCCGACAAGCTCCGCGCCGACGCGGATCGGCCGGTCGGCCCGACGCCGGGCAACCCGATCTTCGGTCTCGACGGCGGCGTCGGTGGTTTCGGCGGGGCGATCCCGCCCGTGCAAGCGGTGCCGGTGCCCCCGCCGGCGGAAGTGCCCCCGCCCGCCATCGAGAAGAAGTAATCCCGCTATGCAGATCGTGTTGATCGAAGGCGACGGCATCGGCCCGGAAGTGACGGCCGCGACGTGCGAAATCATCGCCGCCGCGGGGGTGCGCATCGACTGGGTCCGCGCCGATGCGGGACTCGGCGCCGCCGAGAAGCACGGCGAACCGCTGCCGGAGATCACGCTCGACTTGATCCGCAAACACCGCGTCGCGCTCAAAGGCCCGTGTACCACGCCCGTCGGGAAAGGGTTCCGCTCCATCAACGTCCGACTCCGGCAGGGTCTCGATCTCTACGCCAGCGTGCGGCCGGTGAAAACGCTGCCGGGGGTGAAGACGCCCTACGACAACGTCGACCTCGTCGTGGTGCGCGAGAACACCGAAGGGCTGTACGCCGGGTTGGAGCACCAAGTCGTCCCCGGCGTCATCGAGAGCCTGCGCATCATCACCCGTCCGGCCTGCGAGCGGATCGTCCGTTACGCCTTCGAGTACGCCCGCACCGGCGGTCGGCATCGCGTCACCTTCTGCCACAAGGCCGATGTCATGCGCCTCAGCGATGGCCTGTTCTTGGAATGCGCCCGCGAAGTCGCCGACGAGTTCCCATTCATCGGCTTTGAAGAAAAATCGATCGACAACATCTGTTTGGATTTGGCCCTCGACCCGACGCAGTACGATGTGCTCGTGATGGAGAACCTCTTCGGCGACGTGATCTCCGATCTTTGCGCAGGCTTGGTCGGCGGCCTCGGGGTCGTGCCGGGAGCGAACCTCGGCACGCGCTACGCGGTCTTCGAAGCGGTCCACGGCAGCGCGCCGGACATCGCGGGGAAGGGCTTGGCGAATCCGATCGCGCTCGTGCGCAGCGCAGCCATGATGCTCGACCACGTCGGCGAGCGCGGCGCCGCGGCGAGGATCGAATCGGCCGTGGCGACGACACTCCGAGCGGGTGTCGGATTGACGCGCGACTTGGGTGGAAGTGGAGATACCGCGAGCCTGGCGGCGGAAATCGTGCGGAATCTTGCGGGGTGACGTGGGTGCGGATTCGACCGGGTTGGATTGATACGATTATAACTTTCACTCGATCCCATCTTCGAGCGGGGTCGCCCAATCCCGCCTGCCATCGAGAACGCGGGCGACCACGATCCCATCCGGAATGATGCCGTACAGGATGAAATAGTTTGAGAAGCGAGGGATGGTCAACGACCGCAATTCAATCCCTTCGTACATCAATTCCATATCTGCACCCGCATCGGGCGAATGCTCCAACATGCGGAGTGACTTTGCGAGCCGTTCGGTGAATCTGATGGCGGTCGCCGCACGGGCGTCGCGGAAATAGTCGGTCGGCTTGAGAATGTCCCTGGCACCGCGTGTTCGAATCACGATGCTCATGGACGCAAATCCTCCAAGGGCTCGCCCGCTTTCGTCCTCCGGAGCAACTCGGCCAAGAACCGTTCCGGATCGTCGATCGGCGGGCTTTTCATTCCTTGTTCCGCCAGGGCCAAGAGGACTTTGCGATTGGCGTCGATCCAACCGGGCGTGCCGACGACGGTGGGCGGCTCCGGTTCCTCATCGACCCGATCCTCCACAAACTCATCGACACTCTCGTACCCCGCGGCTTTCGCCCGGGCTTCCAGCGACTCCCGCATCTCGTCCGGCAAAGTGATGATCACGGCCCGTCTCCCGAGTCGAAGAATCCAACCCCGCTATCATAATCGCCAACCACCGGGCGGGGAATGCTCATGCGGAAGGTCGTGTTCGTGCAGGGGGGCGGGGTCGGGCTCGACCAAGAAACCTCCGTCCGGGCGATTCTGAACGCCGTTGGGGCGGAGATCGAATTTGAAGTCATCCCCGCCGGTCGGGCGGCCGTCGAGGCCGGCGGTGAGCCGCTGAGTGCGGGACTCTTCGACGCCATCCGCGCCACCGGTGTCGCACTCAAAACGAAACTGCTCCAGCCGAAGGGGGCGCCGACGCCGACGGCACACGGGCCCAAGTCGCCGGCGTACTCCAACATCGAGTTCCGCCGCCGACTCGGGCTGTTCGCCTCGACGCGGCCGGTACACAACCTCGCGGGGTTGCCGGCGCGGTTCAACAATGTCAACTTTCACATCGTCCGCGAGATCACCGAAGACCTTTACGCCACGACGGAGCACGAGATCGTCCCGGGCGTCGTTCAGAGCTTCAAGATCGTCACCGAGGTCGCCTGCCTGCGCTTCTTCGAATACGCTTTCACCCTCGCCACGCGGCTGGGAAAGAAGTCGATCCACTGCATCCACAAGGCGAACATCCTGAAGATGGCCGACGGGTTGTACCTCGATTGCTTCCGCAGGGTCGCGGCCGATTTCCCCGGCATCGCGCCGAAAGAAATGATCGTCGATAATACTTGCATGCAGCTCGTGACCCGCCCACAGCAGTTCGAGGTGCTCGCCGCGGGCAACCTCTACGGCGACCTCCTCAGCGACCTGGGAGCAGGTCTCGTCGGCGGCATCGGCGCGACCTCGGCCATCAACGTCGGCGACGGCGTGAAGGTGTACGAAGCGGTCTTCGGCGCCAGCCACGAAAGCGTCCCGCCGGGCCGCGCCAACCCGCTACCGCTGATTCTGCCCGCCGTCGAGATGCTCAAAGACTTCGGCGATGCGGATGCGGCGCGGAGGATCATCGCGGCGGTGGAAGGGGTGCTCTTGGAGAGCGCGGTTCGCCCTACCGATTTGGGCGGAAGCGCGGGGACGGAAGAATTCACCGCGGCCATCGTCGGGCGATTGCGCGACTGAGTCTCTGGGGCAAATGCGGTCGGGCCGGCTCGCCGATTCTGCCAATCTCGGGTAATCTTCCCCGGCGGAATCGTGAGGTTTCGGGCGGTCGCATACCGTCTGAGCGATAGTCGGGTGTCATCGAGTAGGCGACCGATCACGACTAGCAGGGTGTTGAAAAACTCCCGGTTGCCACCCCCGTGGTATCGCGCTATCCTCGGCGCATCTTCCCGGGGGATGTGCCATGCGGGGTCGGACCGACGAGCAGCCGGCGTTGTTTCACACCTTCCACGTCGAAGACCGCATCCGGGCGGACCATCCGCTGCGGGATGTCAAGCGGCGCGTCGATCGCATCCTGGCCGCGCTCACGGCCGAATTCGCCAAATGCTACAGCCGGACCGGTCGGCCGAGCGTGCCGCCGGAACGCCTG
>JANOSQ010000629.1:0-5875 GCA_031415915.1 Fimbriiglobus sp.
AACACCGTGAGGCTGGCGAGGATCGTCCGGCTCAGGGTCTGGTTCACGCTGTCGTTGATGATCTGCGGGGTCAGGATCGCCGTCTTGCCGCGGACTTCGCGGATGCGGTCGAAGACCACGATGGTGTCGTTGACCGAGTAGCCGACGAGCGTCAGCAGCGCCGCCACGGCCGCGAGGTCGATCTTGAAGTCTTGGAGACCCAAGAAATGGCCGACGGTCGTGTCGTGCAGGTAGTGGCAGGCGGCGATGCAACCGAGGGTGAAGCAGAGGTCGTGGATGAGGCAGACGACGGCGGCGAGGCCGAACTGCCAGCTGCCGAAGCGGAACCAGAGGAAGGCGAGTACCGCGAGCCAACTGGCGGCGACGGCGAGCAGCGCCCGGTCGCGCGTGTCGGCGGCGAGGGCGGGGTCGAAGACTTCGAGACGCTCGGGGAGCGGCCGCGATTCGAACGAGTTCTGCGCTTCGCCGAGGATCTTGCGGAGGGCGGTTTCGTCCTCCAGTTTCTTGTCGGGCTTGGCCTTCGCATCGAGGGCCGCACGGAATTCCGTGTTCTCGGAAAGGTCGAGCTTGAGGATCGAATGCCGGCCCGTGCGCTCCTCTTCGGAGGCCAGATCCTTGTTGTCGGACTTGATCCCCGCGATGCTCAGCGCGGCGGCAGAACCGGCCGCCGGAAGGCGGTTGCCGAGCTTGAGTTCCCGTTCGACGAAGCGCTTAAAATAACCGGGCGACGTCGGTTGGTCGAAGGTCAGCGTCGCGGTAAAGGCGTTCTTATCCGCGCCCTTCTCGTCTTTCACCGTACCGTTGAAGACCTTGATGTCGGTGATCTTGGTGCCGGCCATCAGCGCCGCGTTCGAGCCTTCGTCCCGCAGCAGGCGGTCGAGCATGATCTGGACGAGTTCCGGTTCTTTCTCCGTCGTGCGGACGGTGAAACTGCGGGCTTTGTTGCCGCCGAAGCTGTCCCCTTTCAAGAACACTTGCTCCACGGAGGCATCCGGGAGGATCGAGGCGCGGGCTTTGAGATTCGCCAGTCGCGCGGCGTCGTCGGCCCCCTCCGGCCGCGTGGCGAGGGTCACTTTTTCCTCGGTGATTTTGCCGTCGCCCTCGTCGTAGACGAGCTTGTAGATGTTCTCGGCGGACTTGATCTCGCCGGTCACATCGTCGGTGCCGCCGAAGGAGAGCGCCACGACTTCCTTGACATTGAGCCGCTTTTTCTGGCGCGCTTCGCCGAGTAGCTCGACCATCCCCATCTTGCCGTCGGTGCCGCCGAGCGAGCGTTCCTCCCCATCTTTCAACCGGCCGCCGTAGGCGGTTCCTTGGGTGAAGTCGACGTTGAGCACCTTTTCCCCACGGAAGAGGAACAGCCCGAGGCCGAGAATGGTGAGGCCCGCCGTGAGGGCGAACATTTTGTTGCGAATGCGCATGAAGTCGAAGTTCGGCCGTTCGAAGAGCTTCATCATCTTCAGTTGCGTGACCATCTTGCGGTACATGAAGTAATCGAACATCAACCGGGTCATGAACAGCGACGTGAACAGGCTGATGATGAGGCCGACGGTGAGGCTGACGCTGAAGCCTTTCAAGCTGTCGTTGCCGAAGGTATACATGACGATGGCGGTGAAGATGCTCGTGAGGTGAGTGTCGATGATCGTGGGCAAGGCGCGGTCGTAACCGTTGCGGATGGCGCCGACGAGGGTCGCCCCCTTCTCGCGCTCTTCGCGGATGCGCTCGTAGATGAGCACGTTGGCGTCCACGGCCATCCCGAGCATGAGCACCAGCCCGGCGAGGCCGGGGAGCGTGAACGCGGCGTTGACGGCGACCATGAAGCCGATGGTGAGCAGCAAGTTGGCGAACAGGGCCACGCAAGCGACGAGGCCGGCGAAGCGGTAGTAGTAGACCATGAACAGCAGCACGGCCGCGAACGAGGCGAAGACCGAGATCAACCCCTTGCGGATGGTCGATTCGCCGAGGGTCGCGCCGACGGTGTTTTCGCTGACGGGGTCGGGCTTGAGTTCCGCGTTCAGGTTGCCCGAGCGCAGGATGTTGACGAGTTGGTTGACGGCCTTCTGGGTGAAGCTCCCACCGCTGATAATCCCCGAGCCGGGGAGGATCGCGTTGAGCGTCGGGGCCGAGACGATCTTATCGTCCATGATGACGGCGAGACTGCGGACCATGCTCCCTTCGATCGGCTTGTTGCGCTCCGTCATGTCGCGGAACGCTTTCGAACCGGCCGGGGTTTCGAAGTTGAACCCGACGGCCGGGTTGTTGTCTTGGTCTTCGCGGGAACTGGCCGAGATGCGGACGTCGCCGACGACGCGGACGTTGTCCGCCGTGGAGACCCGGGTCAGCAGGAAGTATTCGACGTCTTTGCCGTCTTCGTCCTTCGTGCGAGACTGTTTGCCGAACGGACGGCTGTAATAGAGGTAGGAAACGGCCATGTTGCCTTTGGTCGGGTAGCGCTGGAGGAGCGTCCGATTGCGGTTCGCTTCCAGTTGCGGGTACTCCCAACTCACGCTCTTGTTGAACTTTTTCGGCGGGGCCTCCTTCGCGTAGGCGCTGCTGAGGCCGCGGCCCTCCCGCTCTTCTTTGCCGAGTTCGACCCATTCGTAGCGGACGTCGATTTCGTCGCCGCTGGCTTTCACTTTGAAGGTACCGGGCGGGGCCGGGGGCACCTTGCCGGATTTGGCGCGGTCCGCAATGGTCGTGTCGCCGGGCGTCGGGTTATCGAGGATGCGCTGGGCTTCGAGGATGCCTTCGCGGTCGTCTTCGAGGTTCGCCAGAATGCGGAACTCGAGGACGCCGGTCTGTTTGACTAGGTTCCGCACCTCCTGAACGAACTCCTCGTTCGCCGCTTCTTTATTGCCGCCGGTACTCCCCGCGAAGGGCAGGATGATCTCGACCCGGCTGTTGCCGATGGGCCGGACGACGACGTTCTTCAAGTCGGTCGGGTCGATCCGCTTTTTGAGCTTGTCGGCGAGCTGCTTGATGTCGTCGCCGGTGAGTTCCCGTTTCTCTTGACCGCGGGATACGGCTTTGTCGTCCATGCGTTCGCGGTCGACTTCGTAAACGAGGATCGTACCGCCGGCGAGGTCGATCCCGCGGCGGAAGCCGATCTGGCCCTGCGATTCCTTCCAGAACGCAAATCCGGCGAACCCGGAGGCGATCAGCGTCGGCACGAGGCAAATGAGCAAGCGGGTCAGGAATTTCGGTCGCATGGCGTACTCGGAAAAAAGCCGGTGGGCACCGCCCCGGCTCGAATGGGTGTGACTAGCTCTTCACGTCCGCGGTTTCCGGCGCGACGACGGTGGTGATCGCGCTCTTGAGAACGCACAATTTGGTGTCTTCCGTGCGGATGATCGCTTCCAAGCCATCGTCTTTGATCTTGATGAGCGTGCCGACGATCCCCGAGGCGAGGATGACCTTCGAACCGGGCTTCATCGAGTCCATCATCTTGAGCTTTTCGCGCTTTTGGCGCCGCTGCGCGGGGAGCATCACGACCAAGAAAAAGAGGCCGAAGATGGCGATCATGAACAGCGGATTGGCCCAAAACGGGGACTCCGCCGGCTTCGCGGCCGGGGCGGGCTCTTCGGCGATCAAAGCGGTGAACGTCACGGAAAATCCAGTCTGGGGCGGTGGTGGTGGCAATCCGCAAAATCGGAACGCGCATCTTAGTTCGGAGGGCTTGGCGCGGCAAGGCGGTTAACTTTCCGGGGCCCGAACCAATTCCAAGTTCAAAAACACTCTGTCGAGCAAATCGAAATCGCGATCCGAGGTCAGCAGTCGGGCATCGGTCAACGCGGCGGTCGCCGCAATCCAAAGGTCGTTCTTGCCCATGACTCGACCGCGCTCCAAACAGAAATTGTCGATCTCGGAGTAGATCGAGATTTGCTCGGGCGAGTCGATGGGGACGGTTTGAAAATAGCTGAGCAGGAATTCCATCCGATCCCGTTTGGCACGGCCCCAATTCCATTGTCGCGCGAGAGAACGCAATTCGCCAGCCGTGACAATCGAAATCAGGGGCGTCGGTTCGACGACGAGTAACTGGTAATCTTCTCGAATTTTCTCCCACATGAGGTCTTGTCGAACATTGTGAACGAGAATGTTGGTATCGAGAATTAGCAGCGGGCTCGCCATTAGGACAACTTCCGGAGGTCTTCGGTAACTTGCTCATCGGTTTCGTCTCCTGGACCGAAACCGCGGAAAACATCAGTCCATTTCATTCCCTCCGGCAGGGGCCGCGCGGGCCACGCGCGACTCAATGCCTTCTCCGCATCGATGCGTTTCTGTTCCGGCGAGCGATAGGCCCAACGGGAAACGGACAGTTCCGATTCCTCGCTCGCTGTCCCGGTCGTGGTCGGTTCAAGTTCATTCATGGCAATTCCTCCCAAGGCCCCTTCATTCTACCGACGCCCAACCCATTTCACAGCGCCGCACATACTCCGCATACCGACGCTCGAGAATTGCCGTGCGCGCCTCGCGCATCAGACGCAGGTAGTAGGCGAGGTTGTGCAAACTCAGCAGCGTCGGCCCGAGCATCTCCTCGGCGTTGAACAGGTGGTGCAGGTACGCCCGGCTGTAATTCCGGCAGCAGTCGCAGTCGCAACCGGACATCAGCGGGGCCGGATCTCGCTTGTGCTTCGCATTCCGCAGTTTCACGGGCCCGGTGTCGGTGAAGGCCAAGGCGTTCCGCCCGCTCCGCGTCGGCATCACGCAGTCGAACATGTCGATCCCCGCGGCGACCGCGATCAGCAAATCCTGCGGCCGACCGACGCCCATGAGGTAGCGCGGTTTGTTCGCCGGTAGCAACGCCGCGCAAGCGGGCAGGGCTGCGTGCATCTCTTCCGGCTTCTCGCCGACGCTGAACCCACCGAGGGCGTAACCGGGGAAGTCCATCGGGATCAGGCCTTCGGCGCACTCGGCCCGCAGTTCCACGTTCAACCCGCCTTGGACGATGGCGAACTGGGCCTGCGTCGAGTGCGTGTGGTGCGCGCGGCAGCGCTCCGCCCACAGAATCGATCGGCGGATCGCATTCCGCATCACTTCGGGCGAGGCATCCGCCGGGGGGCACTCGTCGAGCACCATGGCGATATCGCTGCCGAGGTTCTGCTGGATGTCCACCGCTTTCTCGGGGGTCAATTCCAACTCGCGGCCGTCGAGGTGACTTTTGAAGGTCGCCCCGCGGTCGGTGATCTTGCGTTTCTCCGCGAGGCTGAAGACTTGGAAGCCGCCCGAATCGGTGAGAATCGGGTGCGGCCAATTCATAAAGGCGTGCAACCCGCCGAGGTCGCGGATCAGTTCGTCGCCGGGCCGCAGGGTGAGGTGGTAGGTGTTGCCGAGGATGATCTGCGCGCCGACGCCGCGGACCATCTCGGGAGTCAGCCCCTTCACGGTGGCCTGCGTGCCGACGGGCATGAAGATGGGCGTTTCGATGGTGCCGTGGATCGTGGTGATCAACCCGGCCCGCGCGGTGCCATCGGTGGCGAGGAGTTGGAAGTTCATCGGTGTGGCATCCCGGCGAGCCGACCGTGTCAACGGTCGGGTGGCTGTGCGAAGACGTGCGTTGCGGATCGCGGAACCACCCGACCCTTGACAGGGTTGGCTCGCCAGTTCACCCCGCGATTCGGCCCCAATCCAAATTGTCCTTGTCGAGCGTCGGCAGATTCACAGGCAGCGCTTCCAAGTACTTCGTCGCGGCGCCGGTGTTGAACACGACGATTTCCTCGTCGCGCTTCACATCGCCCGATTTCAGCAGCTTCTCCAACACATCGAAGCAGACCGCCGTCTCCGGGCAGATGCTGATCCCTTCCGCTGAACTCGCCCGCAGCATCCATGGGGCGATGCTCGCTTCGCTCCCCGCAATGGCTTTGCCACCGCTGGCGCG
>JANOSQ010000630.1:0-5012 GCA_031415915.1 Fimbriiglobus sp.
CAGTTCATCGAGCAGGCGGAGCTGTTCGGTCGCGAGGCGGGCCAGCAAGGCCCCGGTCGCAAGACCTTTCAAGCGGAGCCGCGCATCATCCGCGAAATCCTGTTCCTCACCGAGAACAAGCGCAAGCCGGTGATCTACTTCACGCAAGGTGCGGGGGAAATCTCGATCGAAGCGGGCGGCCCGCCGGATCGGAACGCCCGGCCCGGCGAACGCCTCAAGCAAGGGTTGATCGGGGATTATTGCGAAGTCAAGCCGCTGCGTTTCGACGGCTTGGGCGTCGATCCGAAAGTGCCGGAGGACGCGACGGCCGTGGTCGTCGCCGACCCGACGGCGAAGTTGTCCGAAAGCACGGTCGCGGCCCTGCGGAATTACATGAACGCGAAGGGGAAGATGCTCGTGATGGCCGGCGCGCACCGCGACCCGACCAATCCGAAAGTCGTGTTGACCATCGGGCTCGAACCGCTGCTGGCGCAGTACGACATCACCCTGCGGGACCGCGTGCTCTACGCCCAACCCGCCGACGGTTTGCCCGCGAATGCGATCGTCGCCAGATGCGCCCAATCGAGCGTCAACGCGAAGAATACCATCGCCCTCACGTTCCTCGGCACCGGGTTCGTCTTCGGCAACGCCCGGCCGTTATCGCTCGCGGAGAACAGCAAGAAGGCGAAACCGCTGTTCGTCACGGCCGAGGATCGCGTGAATTGGGTCGAACTGGCTCTCGCGGCGAACCCCCGGCAAGCGTTCGACAACATCGTCGCGATGTCCCAAGCGAAGCGCGGCGATCTGCTCGAAGAACGGGAAGTCAGCAAGGTGAATCGGATCCTCGCGGCGGTGGCGTCCGAGACCGAACCGGCCAAGCCCAATGAACCGGAAAAGGTCACGAATCGGCTGGTGGTCTTCGGGCACGGCGGCTTCGAGGACAGCGAGCAAGGCGCCGACGGGCGCTCGCTCTCCGCGGAACTCGTTACCGCGTCCGTCAACTGGCTCCGGGATCGCCCGGCCGTCGCCAACGAAGGGGCGAAACCCTACGGGATCTACACCCCGAACCCCAAGTTCGATTGGACCCGCGGGGTCACGCTCCCCGTGCTGCTGGTGATCCTCGGGATTTCGACCGTCGGCTTGGGGTTGTGGGTCGTGCGGCGACGGTGAGGTGATTCGAGCTTTCGGGGTACGATCGAGGTTCAATCTGATGAATTTCCGCTTCACGGCTCTGCTCTTCGCCGCGGTCGTCGTCGGCATCACCGTCCTGGCGCTGGTGACCTATTTCGATTCCGACAACGCCGGCAGCGATGGCCTCGTCGCGCCGTTCACCAAGACCGGGCTGAAAGAGAGCGACGTCGATACCGTCGAAATCCTGCGGAGTGAACCGGCCGAGGAACGGCTCGTCTTCACGAAACTGAGCGAGGGCAAGTGGGAGCTGCGCCACCCGGTCGTCGCCAAGGTCGATTCGTTCGCCGTCGAGAGCATCATCAAGATGCTCTTCAACGTCAAGCCGACGCGCCACGACAGCCTCACCGACAACCTCGCCCAGCACGGCCTCGCCAAGCCGACCATCCGCATCACGCTGAAGCGCGGCGCGGACACCAGCGCCACCGTCACCATCGGCGATACGACCATCGGCGGCAGCGACGCCTTCACGTTCGTCACCGCGGCCGACAACCCGAACCGGCCCATCGCCCTGCGGGCGCTCGACCTCCGACCGCTCTTCCGCGAGGGGGCCAGCGGCAAGGATGGCGCCGCTTGGACGCTCTCCAAGTGGCTCACCGATTTCCGCACCAAACGCTTGCTCGGCGCCGACGCGACCAACCCGGACTCGGGCATCGACGGCGTGTCGTTGACGCGCGGCCCGGCGAGTTTGAAGCTGTCGCGAACGAGCAACGGCGGTTGGAAATTCGACGAGCCGGCCAACTTCGGCGAAGCCGACACGGCGGGCGATACGGTGAGCCGCACCGACCTGTTCACCGGCGTCCGCCCGTTGCTCAACGCGCTCATCGCGCTGCAACCTTCGGGGGTGAACGACTACATCGAAGGCGTGTCGAACGCGGATTGGGCCAAGTACGGCTTGGCCGAGAACGACTCGACGGCGATCCGCGTCGAGTTGAAGTCCAAGGGGGGCGCGGCGGCGGAAGTTCTCTTGATCGGCAAGAAAGTCGAGAAGGACGGCAAGCCGGTGCTGCCGACGAAAGTCTACTGCCGGATGCTCGGCGACTCCGCCGCGATCACGGTGCCCGGCGATCGGATCGACGCGATCGCCAACACCATCGCCAACCCGTCCGAGATGCGGAACAAGGATCTCGTCGCCGAGGGGCAGAAAGAGTTCATCGACGCCATCGACATCACACAAGGCGCGGCGACGTTCAAGCTCCGGCGAATCACGACGACGGTCGGGGCGACGGCCCAATGGGCGATCTACGGCCAGACGCCGGAGGGGCGCTGGGCGACCTTCGTCGGTTCCGCCGATGCGGGCGATGCGCGGGCGTCGGTCAGTAAGCTGATCGAAGCGCTGACGAAGCCGCGGGCCGCGAAAGCGGTGCTCTCGACCACGCCGGAAACCGCGGCCAACTTCGCCGAGACGCGGGCCACGGTGAAGCTCTGGTTCAACGGGTTGCCGGCCAACACGCCGATCGCGGGGGACGCCGTGCCCGCGGAGCCGACGGTGAAAGGCGAGCCGGCCGCGACGTTCACCCTCGGGAAGATCGACGCGGACGCGGCTTACCTGCGGCGCAGCGCGCCGGGGCAGACGGTCGACTTCACCATCCCGAGCGAACTCGTGGCGAGGCTGATGCGACCGCGCATGGATTACGTCGATCCGCGGGCCGGCTCCTTCTCGCTCGTCAACGTCACAAAGGTGGCGTTCAACCGGGGGGCGGAGGCGTTCGAGATCAACCGCACCGGCCCGCCGGAGCGGAACGTGAACCCCTTCGGCCGCTGGGAGTTCGCCAAGCCGGACGCCCGCAAAGACAAGACGGCAGACGGCGAAATGATCCCGCAATTGCTGCAGTCGCTGGCCGCGCAGCAGACGGCGAAGTTGATCTCGGACACGCCGAGCGCGGAGGAACTGGCGCGCTGGGGTTTGGCGGCGCCGCGGCTGAAGGTGGCGATTCACCAAGACAAACTGCCCGAGCGCGTCTACGAATTCGGGGCCGAAACGGACGACAAGAAAGCGGTCTACTTCCGCGTCGCCGGGAAGCCGTTCGCGTTCACTGCGCCGAAGGAGGTGTACGATCTGTACGCCACCGCCGACCTGCGCGATCGCACGCTCTTCCGCATCGACTCCGCGAAAATCAAACGGCTCGAAATCACCGCGTGGAAGAACGCCGCGATGCCGGGGGCGAAGCCGACGCTGGTGAAGCTGAAACTGGAAGGAAAGAACTGGGTGGCGGACGAACCCAAGGACTTCCCGCTCGATGCGAACAAGCTCGCGGGTCTGCTGATGGTGCTGGAGGCGCCGCGGGCGACGGAGTTCTTGCCCGCCTCCGCGCCGGAGATGGGGCTCGACCCGGAATTGGGCGGGTTCCAAGTGCTGATCGTGCCCGAAAAGGAACCGGCGTTCTTCCTGCGCATCGGGAAACCGGACGCGACCACCCGCTACCTGTTCGCCGAGGGGAGCACCTTCGAAGGCGTCGCGAAGATCGAATCGCCGCTGTTCCGGCAGTTCTCGGAGCAGCCCGGCTCGCTCCGCAAATAGTCGAGGTCGAGCCATGACTCGCGCCACGTCGATCGATGCGTACCGCGGCTTCGTGATGTTGCTGATGCTCGCAGAGGTGCTGCACCTGCCCCGCGTGGCCGCTCAGTTCCGCGGCGACCCAATTTGGGAGGCGGTGCTGTTCCACACGACGCACGTCGAGTGGCGCGGCTGTTCCCTCCACGACCTCATCCAGCCGTCGTTCTCGTTCCTCGTCGGCGCGGCCTTGGCCTTCTCCATGGCGAAGCGGAAGGCGGAGGGGCAATCGTTCCGGTGGGCCGCACTGCACGCGGGCTGGCGCGCCTTCGCCTTGATCGCGCTGGGCATCATCCTCCGTTCGGTCGGCAAACCGCAGACGAACTTCACGTTCGAAGACACCCTGACGCAGATCGGGCTGGGGTACTTCCCGCTGTTCTTGTTGGCGTGGGCGCGGCGCGGGTCACCGGCTTGGCACTGGGTGACGATCTCCCTCTTGGTGGTGAGCTACTGGGCCGCATTCGCCCTGTTTCCGACGAACCTCCCCCATTGCGTCCGGGAACCAGCGGAATGGCCGCACCACCTCACCGGCTTCGAGAGCCATTGGGAAAAGAACGACAATTTGGCTTGGTGCATCGATCACACGCACTTGAACCTTTTGCCGCGGGAATCCAAGTTCGTGGCGAACCGCGGGGGTTATGCGACGCTGAGCTACTTCCCGACGCTGGCGACGATGCTGCTCGGGTTGTTGGCCGGGGGCATGCTGCGAGAGCCGGGGAGTGCCCGCGTGAAACTCGGCGTACTCGGGGGAATCGGAGCGGGCTTACTCGCGGCCGGATGGGCCATCGACACGCTCGGCATTTGCCCGATGGTCAAGCGGATTTGGACGCCGAGTTGGGTGCTCTACAGCGGCGGCTGGTGTTTTCTACTGCTCGCATTTTTCCACTCGGCGACCGACGCCCTCGGCTACCGGGGTTGGTCGTACCCGCTGCGGGTGATCGGGGCAAATTCGATTTTGATCTACTGCGTCGCGGAGGTGCCAATCGCCGGCTTCATCGTCGGCACATTCAAAACGCACTTCGGGGCGAACGCGTTCCAATTCTTCGGCCCGAAAGCGGAGCCGGTCGTCGCCGGCGCCGCGGTGTTGGCAGTCTACTGGCTCGGGCTGTGGTGGCTGTACGCGAAGAAGGTGTTCGTGCGGATTTAACCCCGCACCACGGCCGTCACCGCCGAGGCGATGTAGTCCCGGTTCAACTGGCCGATGAACTCCGTGCCGATTTCCTTGGGGCAGGCCGCCTCGCACTCGCCGATGTTGGTGCAGTGGCCGAAGCCCTCGCGGTCGTGCGTGGCG
>JANOSQ010000631.1:0-5561 GCA_031415915.1 Fimbriiglobus sp.
CGATCAGCTTCGACTTGCAGGAGGGGCACTCCGACCGCTCACGCGGCCGGCTCGCCGGGGTTCCGTAAGATTTCATCCCACCTCCACTCCGAAAGGGTTCCGATGTCCCGCACTCTCCTCGTTTGCGCACTGCTTTTGGCCGGTTCAGCTTTCGCCACCGCCGCCGAGCCCGTCAGCCACCGCGTCCTAGCGGCGGATCGGGGCAAAGGGCACATCGCCATCATCGGGACCGATGGCAAAGTCGAGTGGGAGTTCGAAAACAAGCACGATGTCCACGATCTGCACCTGCTCCCGAACGGGAACATCCTGACGCACACGTCGCCCACGAACGTCGTCGAGATCAATCCGAAGAAGGAGATCGTTTGGAAGTACGAAGCGAAGCCGAAGGAAGGCTACAAGGGCCGGATCGAGATCCACGCCTTCCAGCGGCTCGACGACGGTAACACGATGGTCGCCGAATCGGGCAACACCCGGATCGTCGAGGTGGACAAGGACGGGAAGATCGTCAAGACGATCCCGCTGAAGGTCGCCAAGCCCGACGCCCACCGCGACACGCGCATGGTTCGGAAACTGGCCAACGGCAATTACCTCGTCTGCCACGAGGGCGAAGGCAGCGTCTGCGAGTACGACGGCGACGGCGAGGTGGTGTGGCTATACAAACTCGAACTCGGCGATCGCAAGCGCTCACCCGGCCACGGCGTCGAGGGGCACGGCGTCGAAGTGTTCGGGGCGATCCGCATGGAGAATGGCAACACGCTCATCGCCGGAGGGAACAACAACCGCTTGCTGGAGGTCGATCCGGTGGGGAAGGTCGTCTGGCAGATCGATCAGAAGGATCTCCCCGGCATCACGCTCGCTTGGGTGACGCACTTGCAAGTGCTGCCGAACGGGAACATCGTCTTCGGCAACTGCCACGCCGGGCCGGACAACCCGCAGTTGATCGAAGTGACGAAGGAGAAGAAAGTGGTTTGGACGATGAAGGATCACAAGAACTTCGGCAACGACACCGCGTCCGCGTCGGTCGTGGATCGCCCTGCGAAATGACGACGTGGATCAGGGCTTGCTCATGCCGACGAAGCTGCCGTCGTTTTCGCGGGCGAGCGCCCAGAGGAATGCGCCGACTTCCGGGCTTTGGTAGAAGAAGCCGATGGCGTTGATGCGGACTTTCCTCCCGTTGCGGTCCGGGTTCCACGTCGTTTTCAACGTGCCGAGGAGGTGTTTGGAGAGCTGCTCGATGCGCTGGTTGTCGGTGAAGGATTTCTCCTGCTGCGGGGTCAGGCCGGTGCCGCTCGTCGGCAAGCCATCCGAGAAGAGGTAGACGGTATCGAGGCCGGTGAGGCGGAAGCTGAGGTCGAACCCCTCGTATAAGTTTGTGTCGCCGTCGGGTGTGGTTTCTTTGAGCGCGGCGACCACTTTCTTCACAGATTCGTCCCCATTGTAATCGAACCACTCGCGGGTACCGAAGAGGTAGCGGGCTTCCTTCGAGAAGACGACGACTTGGTATTTCTCGAGCGCGGGGTTGCTCCGCATCACTTTGCCGACGGTCTCGATGACGCCGGGCCACTTGTTCGGGTCGGGCGTCTTCTCGTCGATGAGCTTCATGCTACCGGAGATGTCGATGAGGAAAACGACGTTCTTCCCACTCATGGCGACGCCCGCGAACTTGTTCTCGGTCTCGATGCGGAGCTTGTCGAATTTGTCCGCGAGTTTGCGGTGTTCCGAGCGCAGTTCCACGATCGTCGCGTTGGAGTCGTCGGTTCCCTGTTGCAGGGTCTTCAGCATCGACCGCGCCGTGGCGAGTTCGCCCTCGGCCTTCTTGGCCATTGCCAACGCCGACGACGTTTCCTTGGCGTCGGCCTGCAAGGAGCGGTACTTCGCGTCCAACAGGGAGAGCCGGTCGTCGGCTTGCCTATTCTGCGCGGTCAGCGCGTCGAGATCCTTCTGCCGATCGCGGAGGAGTTTCTGCAAGATCGTTTCCGCGCTCGACGCCGAGATCAACTGGGCGTTTATTTCCAACGCGGCTTTGTCCTTCTTCTTCATTTCGTCGACCATCTTGGCGACGCGGGCTTCGATCTTGGCCACATCGTCGCGGACGGTGGTCAAGTCTTCGTTCGCGGCGGCGAGGCGGTTTTTCGCATCGGTCAAATCCGACGTAGCGATCGCGTAGGCCTTGCGAATATTGGCGAGGTCGGCGTTAGCGCGGATCAAATCCCGATCCTTCTCGTCGCGCTCGGAAGTCATCACGGCCAGCGACCCGCGGAGGTCTTGGATCGTCGCGTTCAGCACGCTCTTGGTTTTGGTGAAGTCGTCCTGCGTGGCCACGAGTTCGTTCTTCGTCCGACTCAGATCCTGGAGCGCGTTCCGCGCTTTCTTGCTCTGCTCGGTCGAGCTCAGCGATTCCAGCACCCAGAGCAGGATCACGCAGCCGAGGGCGCAGCAGAAGACGTCGAGCATCCACATGCTCACGAGCGTCGGCTGTTTGTGTCGGGTGCGCATGAGGGGCCTCCTTATCCTTCGCCGCGACCGGCCGCGAGGGCCGATTTCAACGGGGTCTTGCCGATGAACACCGGCGGCAATTGCGGCCCGACTACGGGCTTGTCGAATGGCAGGATGCTGTCGAGGTGAACCTTCGGCAGCGTCCCCTGCAACCAGCGCGGCAAAATCGCGGCGACCGCTTCCGCCGCGGCGTTCTGCGGCAAGATGCTCACGGCCGTTTGCTCCGGCGAATGCTTGTAAACCTTCGCGGCCAACCCCGGCAAGCGCCCCGCGGCGTGCGAGAACCAAACCGCCTGCGGCGGCGACTTCAACGGGGACGACACGAGGAGTTGCTTCAACCCTTCCCCGGCGATCTTGATCAAATTGGCGCAGTACCCCTCGACCTGCTCCGGTTGGTGGGCGAGATCTTGGAACCAGTGTTCGCCGCGGATCTGCATCGTGGCGCGCTGGCCCGTTCGAGTTTGTTCCATCAGCGTTTCGAGTTGATCGTACATCCCCTGCTCCGCCTCGGCCGAGTCGCGCGGATCGCGGCGGCAGATGCGGACGCAATGGTCGGCCATGCCGTCGAGCAAGCGGTTCTTCCAGTTCCGCAGCGAGACTTGCGGCCAGAAGGCGGAGCCGAGAATCCGCACGTCGGCCGCGGAGATTTGGACGAGTGTCCCGCTCAGGGCGAACTCGTCGACATCGACCAGGAGCACGGTCGCGGGGCCATTCAAAGTGCTCGCGCGGTGCGCCGCCAGAGCCAGCGGTGCAGCGGCCGAACCGCGGATCGGCAAACGGCTCCCGAGCGCCAGTTCGAGGACGGCGCGAACTTGGGAGATGGAGAGGTACCCCGGCAGGGCCAAGCCGGCGGAATCGGTCTCGGTGGCGATTGGGCGAAGGAGTTTCTCGAAGGTGTATTTGGTCGCCGACTCGGGAATCAGAGCGTGCCGGCCGCCGCGCCACTCGTGCGGTTGGCCGAGGGAACCGAGGAAGTTGCTACAAATGAGGTGCGGCGTCAGCCGGGAGGTCAGCACCGCGTCTGTACCGGGCTGGGGAGTGCGTTGATCGAGGTTCAGAAAGAGGGGCAAATCTTCGCCGGCATCGTCGAGCAGAATGGGGCGCGTGCGCCCCTCGCCGGCCACGACGGCCCGAATGCGGGTCGCGTTGAGGTCGATCCCCACGAGTCGCAGCGGCGGCTCCGCAATCGGCGTTTTCTTCGTCAGCAACCCGAACATGCCACCTCGCTCAGTTTCTGCCCGCCGGAACCAGCGACACCCCGTCTTGCGGATGCGGATCGTAAAGCCGGAGCAGCAAATGCTCTTGGCAGTAGTCTTGGCAGTCGATCACCAGCGTCTCTTCGCTCCGCTGGACGCTATGGAGAATGTACATCAAAACGAGGCTGAGTGCGAGGGCGATGAAGGTGCAATCGAAGGCGGTGCCGAGGTGGTCCTTCACTTGGTCGATGTACTTGTCGATGTACTCTTGGACGTCCTGATCCTTGGCCCGGCTCAGGCCCATCGCCCCGGCGAGGCCGCGCACGGTGCCGAGGAAGCCGACGGCCGGGATGGCCCACGCCAAGTAGTTCACGGTGCCCATCGTGGCGACAAACCGCGATTGTTCGACGTCCGCTTGGTTCCGCACCACCTCGGCGACATCCGGCCCGCTTTTGCTGATCGCGTATTTGCCGAGGCCCAAGCGGATCATGTTCGCGAGGATCGTCGAACCGTTGCGGGTCATCACTTGATCGACTTTGCGGGCGAGCGGCCGGGCGTCTTCGGGGAGTATCCTTGCCCCTTCGTCGGTCGGCAGCAGGTCGTAGTGGAAAGCGGTGCGTTGCCTGCGAACTTCGAGATAGCGCCGCATGAGGATGAGACCCGCCCAAGTGAAACAGAGATAGCAGACGGCTTGTTCGGGGCCGATGAGCAATTTGCCGAGCCGCTGCGGCGTCCAGTTATTGAGGAACGCGGTGCGGGATTCTTCCGATCCGGTCATCCGCCAGAGCGGGACGACCACGCCGGCGACGATGAGAAGGGCGACCACGAGCAGCAGCCACTCGCGAGAGGAACGTTGGGAATTGCGCAGCGACATAGCGATTCCGGGTGGTGGCACTCCGACACGGCATTTTCGCATTGGCCGGTCCAGAGTCAAGCAGAACCGTCGTGAATCAGGCCATGGCCAACTTCAACCAAGCGCGGGCGAAGGCCCAGCGCCGGTCGCCGGTGCTCGGGGAAATGCCGAGGGCGGCCGCGGATTCGTCGGCGCTCAGCCCCGCGAAATAGCGGAGCTTCACGAGTGCCGCGTGTTCTGGATACTCCGCCGAAAGCCGGTCCAAGATTTCGTTCAGCTCCAGCAATTCGTCATCCGGCGAAGGTGCCGCGATCCGATCCGGTTCGACCGCCTCTTTTCCGGTTCCGCCGCCGCGTTTGAGCGACTTCCGGGTCCGGGCTTGATCGATGAGAATCCGGCGCATCGCTTCGGCGGCCGCCCCGAAGAAGTGTCCGCGCCCGTCGAACTGCCGATCCCCGACGAGTTTCAGATACGCTTCGTGAACGAGCGCCGTGGCATCGAGCGAATGCCCCGCCGCCTCGCGGGCCAGTTTCGCCGCCGCGAGTTTTCGCAGCTCCCCGTAGACCAGCGGCAGCAGTTCCGCCGCGGCGACCCGGTCGCCGCGCTGTGCCGCTTCGAGGAGTTGCGTGATGTCGTTCATGGGTTAGCCTACTTCAACGGCGGCACCGTCTTCTTCTCGCGGAAGAACTTCAAGTTCTTCTCGTACTCAGTGCGACTTGTGGAACTCTCGCTGTCGTCGAGCAGCTCGATGGCTTTCAACTGCCACTTCACCGCTGCGTCGAAGTCGCCCTTCTCGGCGTAAGCCGTGGCGAGGGTGTCGAGGTACATCGACTCCCCGTACCCCGTCAGTTCGCAAGCCCGCGTCGCGGCTTCGACGGCCAGTTCCCCATCGCGATCCTTGGGGTTGTTGTTTGCAGCATAATTCATGGCAAAGGTATTGAGCTCGCTGACATCAACTTCTGTTTTCATCCAAGTCCTAAAGAGTTTCCTTGCTTCTTCCTTTTTGCCGACGAACC
>JANOSQ010000632.1:0-3386 GCA_031415915.1 Fimbriiglobus sp.
GCCATCCTCCACGGCGGCAACATATCCGAAATGGTCACGGGCGAAGGCAAGACGCTGGTGGCGACCCTCGCGGCGTACCTCAACGCCCTGACCGGCGAAGGCGTCCACGTCATCACGGTCAACGATTACCTCGCCCGCCGCGACTGCGAGTGGATGCTGCCGATTTACAACGCCCTCGGCGTTTCGGCGGCTTACATCCAGAGCGATCAAGAAGGCGAAGACAAACGCCACGCCTACGAGTGTGACATCACCTACGGCACCAGCAGCGAATTCGGCTTCGACTACCTCCGCGACAACATGAAGCCGGCCCGCTTCGACGATCTCAAGTACCAACCGTGGCAGCGGCAAGTGCAGCGCATCCCGTTGAACTACGCGATCATCGACGAAGTCGACAACATCCTCATCGACGAAGCCCGAACGCCGCTCATCATCTCCGGCCCGGCCTTCACCGACATCCGCCAGTACGAACGCACCGACGAAATCTCCCGCAAATTGACCGAGCTCGAACGCAAGGCCCGCCAGCAGTTGAACGCCGACGGCAAGATGAAACTGATGGGCACCGAAGGGGACGATCTGCCGGTGCTCGTGCCCATCGACCCGACCCAGATCGATCCGCAGAACCCGCCGCCGAAGGGGATCTACTTCGAAATCAAAGAGAAGGAAAAGACCTGCCACCTCACCGACTTGGGCGTCCGCGAAGCCGAGCGGCTCGCCGGCGTCGAGAGCTTCTACACGGCCGGGAACATGGAGTGGCCGCACCTCATCGATAATTCGCTGCGGGCGCACCACATGTACCAAATCGACCGCGATTACATGATCGCGCCCGACCCGCGCGAGAACAACCAACTCGGCATCATCATCATCGACACCTTCACCGGGCGGGCCATGTTCGGCCGGCAGTGGAGCGACGGCCTGCACCAGAGCGTCGAAGCCAAGCACCGCAAACAGGGCGTGCAGATCAAGCAGGAAACGCAGACGCTCGCCACGGTGACCTTGCAGAACTTCTTCCGCCTCTACAAGAAGCTGTCGGGGATGACCGGTACGGCCATGACCGAGGCCAACGAGTTCTGGAAGATCTACAAGCTCGACGTGGTGGCCATCCCCACGAATATGCCGATGTTGCGCATCAACTCGCCGGACCTCGTGTACAAGTCCGAACAAGAGAAGTGGGTGTCCGTCGTCGAAGAGATCGCCACGGTTCACAAAACCGGCCGGCCGATCCTCATCGGGACAACCGATGTCGCCAAGAGCGAGATGCTCTCGGTGCTGCTCAAGCGCCGCGGCGTGAAGCACGAACTGCTCAACGCCAAGCCCGAAAATGTGGCCCGCGAAGCCGAGATCGTCGCCCAAGCGGGGCGGCTCCAAGCCGTGACCATTTCGACGAACATGGCCGGGCGTGGCACCGACATCATCCTCGGGGGCAACGCCGAAACGCTGGCGTGGGCGCGGCTGAAACAGGTGAAGGACGCCGAGGGCCGAACGATGTTCCCGACGCGGCTCGAAGTGCCCAACGACATCTGGACCAAGACGATCGCAGAGATCGAATCGAAAGAGCAGATGAAGGCCGAAGGGCGCAAGGTCGCCGAGATGGGCGGCCTCCACATCGTCGGCACCGAGCGCCACGAAAGCCGGCGGATCGACAACCAACTCCGCGGCCGCGCCGGTCGCCAAGGCGACCCCGGCAGCAGCCGCTTCTTCCTCAGCTTGGAAGACGGACTGATGCGCGTCTTCGGCGGCGAACGCCTGCGCCGGTTGATGAACAGCACGTGGATCGGCATGAAAGACGGCGAAGCCCTCGAATCCGGGTTGTTGTCAAAGCAAATCGAGAAGGCCCAGCGGCGCGTCGAAGAGTACCACTTCGAGCAGCGCAAGAACCTCCTCGAATACGACGAGGTGATGGACTTCCAGCGCAAACGCACCTACGGCTCCCGCCAAGGCGTGCTCGACGGCGAGAACCCGCGCCGGCTGATTCTGGAGATGATCGACGAGCAGATCGAGAGTGCGGTTCAACGCTACAGCGATGAGAAATACGGGGCCGCAACGTTCGCCCAGTACGCCGGGGGCGAACTCGGCGTCGAGTTCGGCGCGGTCGATTTCCGCGGTACGAATTACGACGAAGCGGTGCTCGTCGCCCAAGAACGGGCCTCGCAATACGCCCCGACGTTCATCGGCGAGTCGATGGACGAAAGCCTGAACCCGGACGAAGACCCGAAGGAATGGAAGTGGATCGAGTTCACGCGGGCCATTTCCACCCGCTACGGGTTGCAGCTCACCGACACGGAATTGAAAGCGATCCCCCGGCAGGAAATGGCCGAGCGACTCATCGCCGATGCGGAAGTGTCCATCGCCAACGTCGATCTCAGCGCCGGCCGGCGCTTTCTCGACCGCAACTACGGCCCCGAATCGCTCGCGGACTGGGCGCGGCAGAAGTTCAGCCTGCGGGTGGCCTTGGATGAACTCGCCGACAAGGAACCGGGCGAAATCCTCGGCATCCTCAAGCGGAAAGTGCGCGAGAACTACCGCGCCAAGGACGCCGAGTTCCCCGTGCAAGTGGGCCTGGCCGCGTACCTCCCCGAGAAGATGCGGCCGGATCGCCGACCCGACCGCGAAGCCCTGTTCCGCTGGTCGATCACCCGCTTCGCCGGCTCCACGGGCATCTCCGAAGAGGTCGTGCGGACGGAACCGCGGGCCAAGATCAAAGACCTGTTGTCGAGTGCCAGCGGCACCTTGCTCCCCCGCTCCGACTATCTAGAAATCGAAGCGAAGATCCACGACGCCCTCCGCGGCACCAAAGCGTCCGAAGCCGACGACGCCCGCGAACTCGTGGAGTGGTGCCGGACCGAACTGAAGCTGGAGCTCGACCCCGGCAAGCTCACAGGCCTCGCGGCGGCGGGGGCCATCGACCGCGTGCTCAACGCCTACGACGAGAAGTATCGCCCCGAGATGCACCAGACCGAGCGCAGCCTCGTGCTGGAACAACTCGATTCGTCGTGGAAGGCCCACCTGTTGACGATGGACCACCTCCGCAGCGTCGTCGGCCTCGCCAGTTACGGGCAGGAAGATCCGAAGATCGTTTACAAACGCGAGGGGATGCGCCAGTTCGACGACATGTGGGTCGGCGTGCGGGATCGCGTCTCCGAGTCGGTCTTCCGCATGGAAGATGTCGGCGACGATCAGGTCGAAGCCGCGATGTGGGCCGGCCAAGTCTCCCGGCAGGCCCAAGCGCAATCGGCGATGCAAGCCCGCGCCGCCCAAGCCGCGGCGGAGCAAGAGAGCCAGCAATCGACGAACACCGGCACGGCCGAGCCGAAGAAGATCGAGACCATCCGCAACATCGGCGCGAAGGTCGGCCGCAACGACGCCTGCCCCTGCGGCAGCGGGAAGAA
>JANOSQ010000633.1:0-1897 GCA_031415915.1 Fimbriiglobus sp.
CCGAATGTCCGCCAGCTTGGCATTGATCGTATCGACGACTTTCACCGTATTCACGCCGGTTTGACGACGCACATCGAGTAACACGGCCGGCTTGCCCTGGTAATAGGCAAACGTGCGCCGTTCGCCCATGCCATCCTCAGCGTTACCCACCTCGCGGACCCGCACGGGGGCCCCGTTCACATTCTTGATAATGATGTCGTTAAACTCGGCAATATTCTTCACGCGGCCCAACGTCCGCACGCCCAATTCCGAGGCCCCGCGCACAATGCGACCGCCCGGCGCCTCCACGTTTTCCGTACGAATCGCCCGCTCTACTTCCTGGGCGCTCAGATTATAGGCGTTCAGCTTATCGAGGTCCAAGTAAATGTTGATCTGCCGGCTGCGGCCGCCGTTGATCTCGATGCTACCCACGCCATCCACCGTTTCGAGCGCGCGCCGGACCTGCTTATCGGCGATCTCGGTCAGCTCGCGCACCGGGCGGGTGCCGCTCATGGCCAGCTTGATGATGGGGTCGGAGTCCGGGTCAGCCTTGATCACACTCGGCGGCAAGACGTTCGGGGGCAGACGGCGCATCGCTCCGCTCACCTTTTCGCGCACATCCTCGGCCGCCTCAGAGATGTCGCGGTCGAGCACGAACTGCACCGACACATTCGCGTTGCCTTCCGTGACGCGCGCCGTCATTTCGTCGATGCCGGCGATGGCCGCAATCGACTCTTCGAGCGGCAGCACCACCTGCGAAACCATCTCTTCGGGACTCGCGCCCGGCAACTGCACGCGCACATAAACAGATGCGGGATCGCTCTTCGGGAACAGGTCAACTCCCAGATCCATGAAGCTGAAAATGCCCAAGACGACCAGGAACATGATCAACATCAGGGCGAAAACCGGGCGTTGGACACAAATTTCAGACAATCTCACCGGACACGATCCTTTCGCGACGCCCTGGAGCGGGCAAGGTAATAAAAAAAGACACGCGCCGAAGCGACAAGGTTACTGGCGTGAATCCTTCATTCTACGCTGCGACGGACCCCCTTCGCCGGGACTAAACTAAAAGTCACCCGCATGAAAATTGCCTTTCTATTTCCTGGCCAAGGTTCGCAGTTCACCGGCATGGGCCGCTCCCTCGCCGAATCCAGCCCGCTCGCCCGTCAGACTTTCGAAGAAGCCGACGATGCTCTCGGTTTTGCGCTCTCCACGCTTTGCTTCGAGGGCCCCGATGAGGCGCTGAGGCTGACAGAAAACACCCAACCGGCCCTCGTCGCCGCGTCCACCGCTGCTTGGCGGGTGCTCGCCGAGCGTGGCTGGAAGCCCGACTACGTGGCCGGACACAGCCTCGGCGAGTACTCGGCGCTGGTCGCGTCCGGCTCGCTGGCCTTCGCCGACGCTCTGCGACTGGTCCGCCAGCGCGGGCAGTATATGCAAGCGGCGGTCCCCGCCGGCACCGGTGCCATGGCCGCGCTCCTCCGCCTGCCAGCCGGCATGCTCGATGGGATTCTCGAAGCCGCCGCGGAAGGCGAAGTGGTCTCCGCCGCCAATCTCAACTCGCCGGACCAAATCGTTATTGCTGGACACGCCGGTGCGGTCGCCCGCGCCATGGAACTCGCCAAAGCGGCCGGCGCCAAACGGGCCATTCCGCTCCCGGTGAGTGCCCCCTTTCATTGCTCTTTGATGGAGCCCGCCCAACGGCAGATGAAAGCTCACCTCGACCAAACCACTTTTCACAACCTCCAGGTGCCGCTGGTGAACAATTGGCAGGCTCGCGAAATCACCTCCGCCGGGGACGCGCGCGAGGGTCTCTATCAGCAGATTCCGAATCCCGTCCGCTGGGAGGATAGCGTACGGTATCTGGCTGCTCACGGCGTCACCCGAGCGATCGAAGTGGGCCCCGGCGCAGTGC
>JANOSQ010000634.1:0-9083 GCA_031415915.1 Fimbriiglobus sp.
GGCGGTTTCGGGCGGGGCGTGGTCGGGCAAAGCGCGGCTGGCGACGGAAGGTCGGGCGGTCATGCGGCTCCTTCGGAGTCGGTTCGAACGGCGGGGCTGGGCGCGAAACGCCAACGGTCGGCTTCGGCCGCGGATCGGATCGCGGCGAGGATCGGTTCGAGTTCTTTCCACTTGGTATAGGGCAGCGGCAAGTCGGCCCGCCCCACGGCTTCCGTCCACAAGCGCCGAACGCTGTCGATCAGGTAATGGCGATTGCGCGAGGAGGCTTCGATCTTCGGGCAGCGATCACCGCGGTAACCCACCGGGTAGTCACGCTCGGCGAAGAGCAGTTGAACGTACTCGCAGAACGGTGCGCGAAAATCACTGCCGCGCAGCAGCTCTAGCCGGCGGTGGGTGAACGAACCGAGGGGGACATCGTTGCCCAAGCGGAGCGGATCGACGGGGATCGGCTGGTAGTTCCGCTCTTGCCGGGTCTTCCAAATTCGACCGCGCAACAGGATGCTGGCCAAGATCAGCAAGGCGGTCGCGACTATGCTCACGATGGCGATGTAGAGCTGCGGATTGCGGGCGAGTTCGTTCTTGAACGAATCGTTGTCTTCGACTTTCGTCAGCACTTCACTGACGGCTTTGGACGCACCCTCTTGGAATTTCCGATCCATCGGGTCGGGCAGCCGCAGTGGTGGGATCGGCGGCATCTGCGGCTTGGGCGACGGGCCTTGAACGCCGGCGAAATCGAATTCGTCGAAGCGGGTTTGCACTTCGCCGTTTTCGATGAAGAGGCAGAACTTCCGCTTTTCCGGGCCTTGCAGCCACGGCACGAGCTTCACCGCGAAGGGGAAGTTGTCCGTCGCGGGGACGAACTTGTCGCCCTTGGAGAAGTCGTTCAAGCGGTCTTTGTCGCCGGACGAGTAGAGCATGTCGTTGGAGAGGACGCTCGGGTCGGCCATCACGAGGCACCGGTACGTCTCGTTGTCGCGGCCGACGCCGGCGGCGGCGAAGAAATCGTTGCGCTTCAACGGCCCGAATCGCTCGCCGGCCATGAACTTCGCCGACGGGTCGAAGACCGCCACGGTTCGCCGGAGGTAGGGCGGGCGACTCGTGATCCGAAGGGCGGACGGGGAATTCGTGGCCAGCTTGGGGAACCCGGCGAAGAGCTCTTCTTCGGGTGTCAAGCGATCGGCGGTAATGCTGTATGGCACTGCGAACGGGCAGGCGGCATTCTGGCCATACGAGTGGAAGCCGTCGGGATCGGCGACTTGGGTTCCGAGGATTTCCAAATCTTCCCCGTCGGGGAAGAACGGACTCAAGTCCAACTTGGTGTCCACGGCGACGAGTGCCGCTCCGCCGGAGGCCAAGATTTTGCGGACGTGGCCGGCGACGCTCGCTTTGTTCCGGCCGGGATCGCCGAGCACGATCACGATCGTATCCGCGTTGTACGCCATGTCGCGCGGATCGAGGGGCTTCAAGTTGAAATGGTGCAGCAACCCCCGGAATAGCTGGGTTTGCTCGTTCCGGGCCGGGCCGGTGACAACCGGCTTGGTGTCGAGCATCCCGGCGGGCAGCGGGTCTTGGGCGTCGGCCGAGGAGCCGAGCATGACAAGTGCGGCGAGGCAGCCGAGCCACTGGCGCGAGGTGGCGTTCATACTTCGGAAACCCCCGCGAGCTGGCAGAGGCAATGGCGGGCTTCCGCGTAGGCACTCGCTGGAATTTCTTCGTTCAGCGGCGTGTACCGGGCCACCGCGTAGAGGCGGGCCAGTGGCTCGGCTAAGTGTTCCTTTTCGGGGAGGGCATCCCGCAGCGCTTCGGCGATGGTGAGGTGGTTCCAGACGACCGCCCCGTTGCCGCAAACGAGGATCGACAAGTACTCGAAAGCGAGCACGAGACCTTCCCGGTCGCGGATGGTGCGCGGATCGACCGGCCAAGGGCCAGCGCCCGGCAGCGGTTGAAGCCTCCGGTTGCGGGCTTCCTTGATCATCGGCAGGAACTTCCAAATCAGGAAGCCGACGATGGCCACGACCACGAGGATGAGGATCACGGTGCCGACGGTGCCCAACCCCGCGAGGCCGACGCCCCCCATGGAACCGAAACTCGGGGCACTCGGGCCTTTGAACGAGGATTTCGGGGCGGTCGGCGCCGAGGGGGTCGACATAGTGAGGTTTTTCATCCAACTCGGGCTTTTCCAACTCGACCCGCCGGTGCCGTTACCGCCGTTGAGGAACTTCCAGAATCCGGAGTTCGGCGCAGAAGAATCGCCTTTGAACTCGGGGCTGTCCCAGAAGGGTTTGCCGTCCATCCCGCCCTTGCCGTTGCCGAAGAGATCGACGATGGCGTCCTTCACGGCGGGGGTGCTGTCGATGGGGCCGACGGTCTGCTCCCACATTTGCACGGCGCTCTGCACTTGCTCCGAGTTCGCTTGCTTCGGCTGCGGTTTGGGTAACTGGGACTGGGGATTGTTCGGGTTTTGCTGATTCGGGGTGATCGGTTTGGTGACGGTCGGCGACTCGGGCTTATCGAGCGGTTTGAGCTGAACGGGTTTGGTCAACCCGTTGCCCGGCTTCGGCAGTTCGGGGGGCGGATCGCCGGGCTTGCCGAGGCCCTGCATCAGCTTTTTCAGGTCTTCCGGGCTGGTGTCCGGGTTCTGTTGCCGGAATTGTTTCTTGAACTGCTCCGGATTGTCTTGAACTTGCTGGCGGGCCGCATCGATCATCCGTTGACGGGCGGCCGGGTCGTTCTCGGTGTCCTTCATGAACTTCTGGAACAGCTCCATCATTTTCGGATCGATTGGCGGCGGCTTCGAGGTGTTGCCGCCGAGCATCGCGGCCAATCGCTTCAGCGCTTCGGGGTCGGATTCCCCGGCCGGTAACGGCGTGTATTTGCTCCCTTGGCCTTGCGCCGTGCCGATGGCCAAGACCGCGAGCAGAAGGGCTTGCAAGAAACGGGTCATGGCAACTGGCCTCCGGTCGGCTTCGCGGTCGGTTTCACGGTCGGCAACACTCTCACGATGGCCAGCGAGGCGTGCCGTCGCACGTCGGTGTCCTTGTCGTCCAACAGCGTCAATAACTGCGGCAGGGCCGATTTCGCAACCGGGCCGAGCAACCCCAAGGCGTACGCGGCCCCGGCGCGCCGTTCCGGGAGCGGGTCGGCGAGGGCCTCCGCTAGTGGTTCGACGGCGGTGGGGCCGATCTTTGCCAAAGCTTGGGACAAATTCGCCCGGACATCGACGTCCGGATCTTTCAGCGCGGCGACGAGCCGATGGATCAACTCGCGATCACTCGCGGTCGGCGGGGCCGCCATCGCCGGGAAAACCCACGCGAAGCTGATAAAAGCGAGCACAATCCGCACGCTGGAATCCTCGGCGATCCGGATCGCGGTTCCGACGATTCCATTGTGGGCGCGGATTGCGGAAGGTTCAAGAAGCTTGTGGGGAATGTTCCCCCGCCGACCCATCGTGGTAGATCCACCCCTCGGGCAAGTCTTCATCCCCTTCGAGTTCCGCCAGCGGCGCCGCGTCGTTGAGTTCCGCCAATCGCGCCTCCAGGCAGTAGCGGGCGATGATGAGAAATCCGCCGTACCAGAGCCAGGTGAACCGGAACAAGTTGTGGCCGAAGTTCCCCATGAACAGCAGCAGGAACACGGAGATGCCGACGGCCGTGGGAACTTGGGCGAGCAGATCGTTCGCCTCGGCCGGGAGCTGCTTGCGGATCTGCCGGCAGCGGTGCAAATTCCACGCGAAGGTGGCGATCACGCAGCCGAAGGCCAGCACGCCGAGCGAGCCCATTTCGCCCATGATCTGCCCGTACAAGTTGTGGGCTTCGACCGAGCTGCCGGTGGCCGGTCGCCAAGCGCCGGGGCCGACGCCGTTGAGCGGATTCTGGCCCCAGAGCGTGATCCCGTTCAGCAACCCCTCGATGCGACCTTCCCCCGATTCCTTGGCGTTCGCGGGGCCGACATCCGGATTGATGATCGTCTCGAACCGGTTCTGCAGCGAATCGGGCAGGGCGACGAACGCGAGGGGAGCCGCGGCCGCGAACAGCATCAACCACAAGAACCGCTTGCGGTGCCCGAGGATCAGGATCAGCGAGCAGAGCAGCAACCCCAGCAGCGACGAGCGCGAGCCGGTCAACAGGAGGCAGAGTACCGCCAAGCCCGCGTAGGCGACGATGAGGAGTTGCCCCTTCCGCCCGGCCCAACCGCTCCGCCAGATGGCGGGGAGGAAGGGGAGGGAGTAAACGATGCTGGCGCCGAAGCTGTTCGGGTCGCCGTGGGTGCTATCGACCCCGATCATCCGCGAGATGCCCATGCGGTAGGTGTACCGGCCGCCCATGTACTCCTTCAACGAGTGGGCCAAGTACAACCCCATCACGAACGTGAACCCCACGACCATCCGCTTCAAGCCTTTTTCGTCGTGGACGGTCGTGACGAGCAAGAAGTAGAAGACGACGATCTTGAACCAGTCTTCGACGAGCGGCTGCGAGCGATCCATCCACGGGCTGAGCACCCAACAGGTGAGCACGGCCATCGCCAAGCCCGCGTAGGCCAAGTGCTGCGGGTTCGGCAGCCAGCGCTTCCCCGAATGGAGCAGCCAAACGCCCATGGTGAACAGCATGTAGACGCGTTCGATGCGCAAGTCGCCCAGCCACGGCCACACCTCGAAGGGCCGGTCGATGAACAAAAACATGTAACCGATGAGCAGCAGGTGCATGGCGACGCCATCCGTGGCGGGAGCGAATTGCAAAGTTTACCAAACTGCGTAGCGGCATGGGAAGGGCGGATTGTGTCTGGCAACCGCCTACAAGTGATAGGCCGACTCGGAAATGATTTCGGCCGAAAGTGCCCCACCCCCCCGCAAAATCATTTCCGATTTCGGGTAGAACCAATGTGCGCCAACGACTTACGTTCGAAATCGCGTACCGCAATGCCGGCTGAAACCATTTTGGAACCCGGTGCGGACGCAAAAGACTTCCCGCCGCAATCGGGTGCGGGCCCCGAGAGAATTTGTATACGTCCGGCGCACCCGCCCCTGCGCGGGGTGCGGCAAAGTTGTCTGGCGGTGCCAGAATCCCTTGGCGCACCCCTCCGCTTTCCCGTTGACAGCCCCGCTCGCTTTGGTATGACCCCGCACCGTCCGCGGGTGGCCTTGGGGGAAACTCGGCCGCACGCGGCAACGCCCTCGAACGCAAAGCAGGCTCGCCGGATGGCCGACGACACCACGCGGGTGGCCGCGTTGAAGGAAGCGATCCGTCGCTTCGCCGAAGCCCGCGGCTGGGAACCGTACCACAGCCCGAAAAACCTCGTCATGGCGCTGGCCAGCGAGGTCGGGGAGTTGTGCGACCTATTCCGCTGGTTGACGCCGGAAGAATCGCGGGCCGCGGTGGACGATCCGGCGTTGCGGTCGGCGATCGCCGACGAACTCGCGGACGTGGCGAACATCGTGCTGCTGTTGAGTCTGCACACGGGGATCGACCTGAGCGACGCGATCGAAGCGAAGCTGTTGAAGAACGCGATCAAATACCCGGCCCCGCCGGGGTGAAGCGGATCACGACGACTCGGATGCCTTTATCGCTGGGGGGACTGCGATGCGGAACCGTTTGAAACTCGGGCTGAAAATCGCGGGGGCGCTGTCCCTGCTCACGGTGGCCGTGGCCGTGCCGGTACTCGCGCAGTCGCCGCAGTACTACCCGCCGACCGTCTCCCCGGCCCCGCCCGGAACTTTCACGCCGACGACCGTGCGGCCCGCCCACGGGGTCAACACAACTGTGGGCGCACCGACCGCCGGGCAGAACAAACCGCGCCTGACCCAACCGGTCGTGGCCGGCGCCGACGGGGTTCGTCCGGTCTCGGCGACCGAGTTCGACATCAACAAACCCGAGTTGCCGAAGCTCCCGGCCGCCGCTGGCCCCGGTGCTCCGCCCGCTTTCTTCCCACCGGCACCGACGGTTCCGCAACCGCTGCCGGCGCCATCGCTGCCGGGCGCCCTGCCGGAACCGAAACTCCCGTTGCCGACGGTGACCTCGGAGCGCCCGCTGATCGTGGCGCCGAGTGTCATCCCGGTGTCACCGCCGGCCCCGGCGCCCGCGCTGCCGCCGACCGGCCTCCAACCCGCCCCGCTCACCGCGCCCTCGTTCGCCCCGTTGCCCGCCGCGACCGTTCCGAGCACCATCCCGATCGCCGGGGCGCCGGCTTCGCGGGTGGCGCCGAACGTCAGCGTCGAGTTTGAAGCCCCGGAATCGGTCGGCGTCGGCCAATCGCTCGCCTACGCCCTCGTGGTGCGGAACACCGGCACCGTCGGCGTCTCGAACGTCCGCATCGAAGAAGAATTGCCCACCGGCGCGAGCTTCGTTTCGAGCGAACCGGTGAGCGAAACCAGCTCGGATGGCAAGCTTTCCTGGAGCTACGGGAGCCTCGAAGCCGGCGGCGAAAAACGCATCAAGATCACGCTGAAAGTGACCGAAGAAGGGGAGGTGAAGAGTCGTGCGACGGTGGCCTTCGCCGTAGGCGTCGAGAGCAAAGTCAAGGTCACACGGCCCAAGATGGTGCTCGCGCTGGCAGGCCCCGAGTCGGCCCGCACCGGCGACAAGGTGCCCTTCCAGATCAAGATTTCGAACGCGGGCACCGGCCCGGCCGCCAAGGTCGTCCTGCAAGCCCGCTTCAGTGCCGGCTTGCAGCACCCGCAAGGCGAAGTGATCGAAGCCGAACTGGCGAACCTCGCGGCGGGGGCGACCAAAACGCTCACGCTCGAAGCCCTCGCCAACAAGCCGGGGCAGCAACTGTGCAGCCTCACCGTCTGGGCCGACGGCAACCCGCCCGAGACGGCCAAGACCAACGTTTCCATCGTGGAGCCGCAGCTCGTCGCCAAGCAGACCGGCCCGGCCCGCTGCCTCGTGAGGGCCGAACCGGTCTACGCCATCGAACTGTCGAACCCCGGCACCGCGGCGACCGACCCCGTGACCACGTGGACCGTCGTCCCCGAAGGATTCGAATTCGTCGCCGCGTCCGAAGGGGGCACCTTCACCGCGGCGACCAAGACCGTCGTCTGGAAACTCGCCGGCCTGGCGGCCAACGGCACCAAGACGCTGACCGTGAAACTCCGGGCCGTCGGCCCGACCGACGCCGTGATCCGCACGCTCGCCCAAGCGGGCGCCGCCGAGTCCGCGACGCCGGGCGTGGCCCTGGTGGCCTCGAAAACGAAGACGCTCGAATCGAAGGCGGAAACCCCGGTGAAAGCCGAAGGTGTCCCGGCCCTGCGGTTCGAGGTGATGGGTTCCGAAGGGGTCGTCGAAGTCGGCAAGGAAGTGACCTACGAAGTGAAGGTCAGCAACCCCGGCACCGGCGCCTGCACCAACGTGCAACTGATCGTCGAACTCGCGGATAGCACCAGCGCCACGGACGCGAAAGGGCCGACCGTCGGCCGCACGACCGGCCAGCAGATTCTCTTCGACCCCATCGGCACCGTCGGGGTGAAGGGCGAAGCGATCTACCGGGTCAAGGTGAAGGGGACCCAACCCGGCGACATGCGGTTCCGCGTCAAGATGACCTGCGACCAGAACCGCACGGCGGTGGTCAAGGAAGAAAACACCAGGTTCTACAAGGAATAGTTCGGTCGGTGGTGGACTTCCGCCGGGGGGCGGAACCCACTGCCGGGGATGGGGGGCCGAACGTTCGGTGCTGCGGTCGCTGTACCGCGCCGGGCGATTCGGAACGGATTATTCCGGGCGCACCCGCACGCGGGGCACCCGGTTGGGGGGAGATCCGGAATGACTGCAGGAAGCGTCGACAATTTGTTGCAAGTGAAAGTTCACATCCGGTGGATGATCCGCCGCGACATGGCCGAGGTGCTGCAAGCCGAGCGCCAGAGTTTCGAGTTCGCTTGGACGGAGGAAGATTTCCTCCAGTGCCTGCGGCAGCGAAACTGCATCGGCATGGTCGCCGAGGCCAACGACCGCATCGTCGGCTTCATGATTTACGAGCTGCACAAGAACCGCCTGCACGTGCTGAACTTCGCCGTCGCGCCGGGCTACCGTCGGCAGGGCATCGGCTCGCAGATGATCGTGAAGCTGATGGGCAAGCTCGCCAGCCACCGCCGCAGCAAGATCACCCTCGCGGTGCGCGAGCGGAATCTGTCGGCCCAGCTCTTCTTCCGCGGCCAAGACTTCCGCGCGACCCGCGTCCTGCGGAACTACTACGAGGACAGCGGCGAAGACGCCTTCCAAATGGAACTCGACCTCGGCGACGAGCACCGCACCGGCACCGTCAACCGCATCGCCCAATACGAAGAAAAATGATTTCTATCCTTCAGAGCCGGAAGTGTGAGCACGTTTGGATGTCGAACGTCGCTCACGCTTCCGGCTCTGAAGGACTAAAGATTCACCGAAGTGCAAGTCGAGATCGCAGAGAAATGAAGAAGGTCTTCGAACCCTATTCCTCTCTGCGTCCTCTTCTTCCTCAGCGGTGAAATCTCCGGATTCAAACTCCACCAAGATCCACGGATGGGCGAACCATGGCCATCGAGAAGTTGTCGTTCGTTCGCGTCGTCGCGGCCGGGGTGATCCTCGGCGCCGGCGGCTTCGGCCTCTTGCGCGCCACCCGCGCCGAACCGATTCCGATCGTTCCGCCGCCGATCTCGGTCGCGGAGCCACGCCCCGATCCGAACGCGCCGGCGTTGTCGACACTCGGCTCGTTCCCGCTACCCTCGCCACCGGTCGTGGTTCCCGCTCTGCCGACCCCTGTACTGCCAGCGCCCGCGTTGCCGTTGCCAAGCCTGCCGACGCCCGCCGAAATTCCGCAGCCTCCGCAGCTTGTTGTCCCGATGATCCCGGCTTCGCCCGCGGAGCCTGCGAATTCGGAAAAGAGCTTGCGACCGGCCCCGCTGCCCCTTAACCTCATACCTACGGCGCCGATGTTGCCGACTCCTTTGGCACCCGAAGCGATCCCGGTCGGCAACGATGTCCCGCAACCGTCGCGGAAGATCGGCAACGAACTCGCCGTGCCGCCCAAACCGGTCATCGATGAACTGCCGCCGCCGCGGACGGTCACGATTCCGACCCTGAGCATTCCACCCACCCTGACGCCCCCACCCGGAGATG
>JANOSQ010000635.1:0-11148 GCA_031415915.1 Fimbriiglobus sp.
GTCCGGAGCCGAGCCGATGGCCGAGAAGATCACCCCGCGCGCCGAGAACTACCCGAAGTGGTACCTGAACGTCGTCCAAGAAGCGGGCCTCGCGGACAACTCCGACGTGCGCGGGTGCATGGTCATCAAGCCCAACGGTTACGCCATCTGGGAGAACATGCAGCGCGGGCTCGACCGGATGTTCAAGGACACCGGGCACGTCAACGCTTACTTCCCGCTGTTCATCCCGATGAGCTACCTCGCCAAAGAAGAGGAGATGGCGGAGGGCTTCGCCAAAGAGTGCGCCGTCGTCACGCACTACCGCTTGAAAGCGGAGAAGGGCCAACCACTCAAGGTCGATCCGACGGCGGAACTCGAGGAGCCACTGATCGTCCGTCCGACCTCGGAAACGATCATCTGGCGGACGTACAAGAGCTGGATCCAGAGTTGGCGCGATCTGCCGTTGCTCATCAACCAGTGGGCGAACGTCGTCCGCTGGGAGATGCGCACGCGGCTCTTTCTGCGCACGTCGGAGTTCCTCTGGCAAGAAGGGCACACGGCCCACGCGACCGCTGCGGAAGCCGAAGCCGAGACGCTGCAAATGGTGAAGGTTTACGCGAAGTTCGCCGAGGAATTCATGGCGGTGCCGGTGTTGGTGGGACCGAAGACCGATGGTCAGAAGTTCCCCGGCGCGATCTACACCCTTTGCATCGAAGCGATGATGCAAGACGGCAAGGCGCTGCAAGCGGGCACCTCGCACTTCCTCGGGCAGAACTTCGCCAAAGCCTTCGACGTGACCTTTACCACGCCGGACAACAAGAAAGAGTTCGCGTGGGCCACGAGTTGGGGGGCGAGCACCCGGCTCGTCGGCGGCTTGATCATGACCCATTCCGATGACCAAGGCCTCGTCGTGCCGCCCCGTTTGGCCGCGACGCACGTGGCGATCTGCCCGCTCGGCAAGAACGAGGCGGAACGGGCACCGGCCCTCGAAGCCGCGAAGAAACTCGCCGGGGAGTTGCGGGCATTCCAACGCGAAGAGTTCTTCGGTTACGAACCGATCCGCGTGCTCATCGACAACGATATGAAAGGCTCCCCCGGCTACCGCTTCGGCCTGCACGAAGTCCGCGGTGTGCCGATCCGCGTCGAAGTCGGCCCCAAGGACATGGCGAAAGAAATCCCGACCTGCATGATCGCGCGGCGGGATTTCCAGTACCGCACCGAACTAGAACCCGAACAGAATCACCAGAAGAAATCGGAAACTCCGCTCGCGGCCGCCGCGGCGGACATCGTGGTCGCGCTCAAAGACATTCAGCGCGTGCTGTTCGAGCGAGCCAAGAAGTACCTCGATGCCCGCACCGTGACGGCGAACACGCTGGAGGAATTCGCCGCGTTATTCCCCGTGAAAGCGGGCGACAAGGACGATGAGGAGTTGGAATTGGCCGCGCTCAAGTTCGTCTACGCCCACTGGGACGGTACCCGCGAGACCGAAGATATGGTGCAGAAGAAGTACAAAGCGACGATCCGCTGTTTGCCGTTCGACGGCCCGATGGACGCGGGCACCTGCTTGTTCACGGGCGAGCCATCCGCGCGGCGAGTGGTCTTTGCGCGGGCTTACTGAGATGGGGAGCGAACCGATTCCCGGCCGGGGAATCGGTTCGCGATTGGGTTATTTGTCCGCGCCGCTTTTGCCCTTCAGGATTTCTTCGAGTCGCTTCTTTTGCTCGGCGGTGAGCACTTCGCTCCGCTCTTTGCTCATCTTCGCTTTCAAATCCTTGATTTGCGCTTCCAGCTTGTCGATGTCGTCGTTGTACTTGGCTTGCACTTTGTACACTTTTTGAACTTGGTCATCGGTGAGGCCGAGTTGCTTCCAGTTCTGGGGGAGTTGCCCCTTCGCCTTCGGTTCCGGCGCCTTGGTGTCGCCCACCTTCGGCTTGGGGTCACCCGGCTTCGCCTCTTGGCCGACCAGCCCGCCCACGATCAAAAACGCCGCCGAGAAGCACAAACACATTCCCAACACGCGCATCGGAATTCCCCCTTGACGAGTGACTTGTTGAAGGCCGGGTGAAAACCCGACCGAAACAGTCATACCGCGCCCGAAGGAGGGGTGCCAGCAAAAGTTCGGCGAGATTCCCGATTCGACAATTCGTGTCTCCTCGGAGCTGCGCCTGGAAGCTGAACGCAGCTCGGATGAACCCATCGGGGTGCAACCAAATTCTCTGGGTCAGACCGGCGTCCCAGCGGAGCTTGGCGCCCTGATTGGCAAACCCGACACGAAAATGGTTCCAGCCGATAGTGCCCCACCCCTCCGTGGAATCATTTCCGATTTCTGGTAGAACCGATGCGCGCCAACGACTTACGTTCGAAATCGTGTACCGCAATACCGGCTGAAACCATTCTGGGATCCGGTGCGGACGCGAAATATCGCCCGCCGCAATTTGGAAACCCACCGGTGAGCTGCGGCGCCATTCCGGTTCAAGCTGGGCAAACCTTGCGGCCGATAACGATTGTGCGGCGTTTTCCGCGCGCGAATCGTCCTGGGTGCCCGCCATGCGTGGTTCGGTTCAAGTTGTCGGCGTCTCGTTGGCCCTCTTGGCACTCGCGACGGGCTGCTCCCGGGAGAAATTCCGCCAGCGCGCCGACCGGGACGTGTCCGGCATTTTGTCGCAGAAGAACGTCGTCCCGAACGCGCCGATCGAGAATTACAACGTTTATGCCGACCCGCGCGCCCGCTACGCCGACCCGACTTCGCCCGACCGCCCGCCGATGCCCCCGGACGACGAATTCGCGCGGATGCTGTCGCCGAACCCGCAGAAGCCGGGGAAAGCGGGCACGGGCCGCGTCGAAGGGGACGGCTACCTGAACGAGATCATCGCCTGGGACGCGATGAACCGCGCCGAGGAATCGCCCGAGCCGGCGCCGACCCTGGAGCCGAGCGTCGACCCGACCACGGTGGCGTTGAAGTCCGACCAGAAGGCGTACAAACTGAAGCTCGACCAAGCCGTCGAGTTGGCCATCTTCAACAGCCGGGAATTCCAAGATCGCCGCGAGGACCTTTACCTCGCCGCGCTGCCGGTGTCGTTGGAGCGCTTCCAATTCTCGGCCCAAGCGTTCGCCTCGGAGCAAATCATCCGCGAGTTTGCCGGGCGCGATCTGCCCGATCCGGGCAACCGCTGGAACATCTCCGGGGAAGCCGGGTTCACGCGCCGCTTCGCCACCGGGGCCGAGTTGCTCGTCCGGTTGGCGAACCAGATCGTCATCGACCTCAGCGGGGATCGTCCGACCCTCAGTATCTCCACGCTCGGGCTGTCGCTCGTGCAACCGCTCCTCCGCGGCGGCGGCTTTGCCGTGACTTTGGAAGCGCTGACCCAAGCCGAACGGACGCTGCTCTACGGCGTCCGTTCGTACGCTCGCTTCCGGTCGAACTTCTTCGTCGCCATCGTCGGCAACGGCAACTACACGAACAATCCCTACGGCTTGCAGGGGCTATCGCAGAACCTCGGCCGCGGCATCGGCGCCAACCTCACATCGAATCCGGCCGGCTACCTGCCGACGCTGCTCCGCGCCGCCATCATGAACAACGAGCGCAAGAACATCACGAGCTTGGAGCAGTTCTTGAAACTGTTCCAGAACCTCAAAGAAGGCGGCGGCGTGCCGGAGTTGCAGGTCGTCCGCGTCGAGCAGCGCTTGCTCCAGAGCCGGGCGCTGTCGCTCAACCGGACGCAGCTCTACGTTGATGGCATCGACAACTTCAAGCTGCAACTCGGCGTCCCCGCGACGCTGCCGATCGAACTCGACGACGCCCCGCTGAAACCGATCCGGATGCAATTGAAACGCTTCGAAGAGGTCTACGATCAACTCCGCGAACTCGAACTCGCCGCGGGGCAATTCGACCCGAAAGAACCGGTCGCCGATCTGCGGGCGCGCTGGGCGAAGTACTTGACCGAATCCAAGCTCGCCAAGGGGACGCGCTTGTCGAGGGAGTACCCGAAGCTGGCCGTGGACTTGAAAGCGGCGAAGGCCGAAGACTCGACCAAACGGATCGCCGAACTACTGGAAGCCCGGCGGAAATTGCTGGATGCCAAAGCGGAGCGGCAATCGAAACGGTTGCCCGAACCGGATGCCGAACTGGAGAAACTGAGCCTCATCGAAGCCGAGTTCGACCGCATCAACTTCGAGTTGGCCCTGCGGCGTTACGAGACCCAACCCTGGCTCAAAGCCCCGGCCGACAAGCGCGGCGTCGAACGGGCCGTGAACTTCCGCGTGGTGGTCGAAGCCGGGCTGCTGGTGGCCATCCAAGCCCGCAACCAACGCCTCGAACTCATCCGCGCGGAATGGCCGTCGGTCCCGCAATTGCTCGTGGACGACACCGACTTGCTGGAAATCCCGCTCGACGACGCTTATGTGAAAGTCGCGCAGGTGGCCCTCAGCAACCGCTTCGACCTGATGAACGCCCGCGCCCAAGTCGTCGATGCTTGGCGCCAGATCGCCGTGCGGGCGAACGCCTTGCAGGGCGTCTTCGACATCCGCTACGATTTGACAGCCAGCACCCCGTTCAACAACAATGAAGGGCTGAGTTTTTCCGGCAGCCGGGTGCTGCACCAAGTGGGTCTGCGGATCGAACCGCCGTTCGTCCGCCGGGCGGAGCGGAACTTGTACCGGGCGGCGCTGATCTCGTACCAGCGGCAGCGCCGGAACTTGCAGGCGTTCGAAGATAACATTGTGACGGATGCGCGGGTCGATCTCCGGGCTCTCCGCCAGCTTTATCAAACCTTGCTCGTCCAACAGCGCGCCGTGGAGATAGCTTATTCCCAAGTGGACAACGCCCGGAGTACCTTCCTCGCCCCGCCCGACCCCCGCACCCAAGACACCGCCGGCAACGTCGCCGCCCTCACCCAGCAGTTGCTCGAAGCGCAAGCGTCTCTCGTGGAAGCGCAAAATCAACTTTACACGACGTGGGTGAACTTCCTGACGGCTAGAATGGATTTGTACCTCGACCTCGAGTTGCTCCCCCTGGATTCCCGAGGACTATGGCCCGATGACGCCGCTACCTCCCCCGGCCCCTCAGCCCGACCCGGAAGTCCTCGCCCTGACTCCGGCCCCGGCACCGAGCGGCTCCCCGCACCCGTCCCCCTCGGCCGCGACACCCGCGGGGGCGAAACGTTCGAACCCATCGTCCTCCCCGCGCCGGGCGGTCTCCGTTAACGCGCACGGCCGGCGCTCCCGCAAAGTCTTCTGGCTGCTCGCCGCCGCCGCCGTCCTGTTCGTGGGGGTGGCCGGCGCGGCCGTCGTCTTCCTGATGCCCCAGTTCAGCGGGATGTTCGCCGGCACCCGCCCCGACCTGCTCCCGCACACCGTCCAAACCGAGTACCTCCCGGTCACGGTCGTCGAGCGCGGCACGCTCGAATCGACCGACAACCGCGACGTGACCTGCCGCGTGAAAGCCGGCAGCCGGGGCACCTTCGCCAGCACCATCAAATGGGTCATCGACGACGGCACCACCGTGACGAAGGGCCAACCCTTGATGGAACTCGACGACTCCAGCTTGAAGGATCAAGAGCAGGCGCAGGGCATCCTCGTGTCGAAGGCGAACTCGGCGTGGGTGAAGGCCAAAGAAGAACTCGCCATCCAGTTGAAGATCAACGATTCGGACAAAGCCCAGAAGTTCGCCGCATTGAAAGTGGCCGAGCTCGACTTCGAGAAGTTCCTCGGCGTTCGCCAAGACGACGTGCTCAATCCCATCGGCTCCCTCACCGGTTCCCCCTTCACCTTGGTGGAGAAGGGCGAATACCGGATGAAGTACGACGATGTCTCGGGCCGGTTGAAACTCGCGGAGTCCGACCTCGAAGCCTACCGCGACCGCAGCTCGTGGGCCGAGCGGTCCGTGAAACTCGGCTACCTCACGCCGAGCCAAGCCAAGGTGGAACGCTCGAAGCTCGAAAGCGCCAACGACTCCCTCGGCAAGCTCACCGCCGAGAAGTACGCCCTCGAGAATTTCACCCGGATGCGCGAACTCACCGACCTGAGCAGCAAAGTCGATGTGGCCAAAGCCGGCTACGAGCAGGCCATCCTGCAAGCCCGGGCGAAACTGATCCAGATGGAATCGGAAGTCGAAACCACGTTCTCCGTGCTCCGCCAAGAACTCGACAAGATGGCGGAGATCAAAGATCAACTCAGCGCCTGCAAGATCGTCGCCCCGCAGACCGGCATGGTCGTCTACTACAAGGAAAACAGCGGCCGCTTCGGCAACTCGAACGAAGGCCTCATCGCGGTGGGGGCCCAAGTGAAAGAGGGCCAGAAGATGCTCCGCATCCCCGACCTCAACCGGATGCAGGTGAGCGTGAAAGTCCACGAAGCGCTCGTCTCGCGGATCAAAGGGGACGACCGCAAGCCGACCGGCGCGTTCGTCGCGTCCCGCATCGGCCTCGTCGGTCAACCGAACTTGCTCTCTCGAATCACGGGCCAGTCGGATGCTTTGGTCGCCGCCGTCGCCGAGGTCGGCCACGATCACGAGTACTATGTCGCGGGCAAAGGGATGCGGGCCTACGTCCGAATCGACGCCTTCCCGGATCGGCTCTACATCGGCCGGGTCCGCACCGTTGCCGCCGTTGCCGCCATGGGCGACTGGATGTCGAGCGACGTGAAACTCTACCAGACCATCGTCCAGATCACCGGCCTCAAGCGCGAAGCCTCGGCCGGGGAAGACGAAGACAACTTCGAACACGACATCGACCGCGCCCGGGTCGCCCTCGTCGGGCTGCGGCCCGACATGAGCGCCGAAGTGACCATCCAAGTCGATCCCGCGGAGCAGAAGGTGCTCACCGTGCCGATCCAAGCCGTCGTCGGCGGGGCCGAGTCGGGCCCCAAGCGCAAGATCTTCGTGATGCAGAACGGCCAACCCGTCGAACGCGACATCACTCTGGGGCTGTTCAACGACAAGAAGGTCGAAGTGAAGGACGGCCTCAAAGAGGGCGACATCGTCGTGCTCAATCCGAAAGTCATCATCGGGGACAAGGCCCGCACCCGCGAGGATGGCGACCCGTCTGGCCGCGGCGCAGGCAAGGGCAAAGCCGCTGCGGGTGGCGGCGAAAAGACCAAGGGTGGCGGAGCGGGGGCGGGGGCCGGTCAAGCCCCGAAGAAGCAATAATGGCCGCCATCGTCGAGGTCCAAGACCTCATCAAGAATTACTACATGGGGGACGTGACCGTCAACGTCCTCAAAGGGATCGATCTCTCCTTCGACGAAGGCGATTTCGTCTCCCTCATGGGGCCGTCCGGCTCCGGCAAATCGACGCTGATGAACATCCTCGGCTGCCTCGACCGGCCGACGGAGGGGAACTACTACCTCCGCGACCGCGACGTCGCCCAGATGAGTGACAACCAGTTGTCGGAAGTGCGCAGCACCTACCTCGGGTTCATCTTCCAAGCCTACAACCTGCTCCCGCAGTACACGGTCGTGGAGAACATCGAGTTGCCATTGGTCTACCAAGGTGTGCCGCTCGACTCGCGCACCAAGGATCGCTGCATCGCCCTCGCCGAGATGGTCGGCCTCGGGGATCGCCTCGACCACCGGCCGCTGCAACTCTCCGGTGGCCAGCAGCAGCGGGTCGCCATCGCCCGGGCGCTCGTCAACGATCCGCAGGTGATCCTCGCCGACGAACCGACGGGGAACCTCGACAGCCGCACGAGTGTCGAGATCATGCAGATGCTGACGGAACTGAACAAAGCGGGCAAGACCATCATCATGGTCACCCACGAGAACGACATTGCCGACTGGTCGCGACGCGTGGTCCGCCTGCGCGATGGCATGGTCGAATCGGACGTCCGCAACGACAGCCCCCTGGGATTCCGGTGACCGATGGACATCCGCGACATTCCCCCCGTCCCGCCGCTCGCCGCCGCCACCGGCTTCGAGGGCCTGTCCAAAATCAAGCGCAGCTTCGTGCTCGCCGTGCGCAGCCTTTGGTTGCACAAACTCCGCGCCTTCCTCTCGGTGCTCGGCATTATCATCGGCACCGCGGCCGTGATCGCGCTCATGGCCTTCGGCAAAGGCTCGATGCAAGACGCGCTCGAAGATATCAAACGCCAAGGGGCCACGAACATCGTCGTCCGCAGCGTGAAGCCGCCGGATGAAGGGGCCACCGCGAGCCGGTCGTTCGTGGCCAGCTACGGGTTGAAAACGCTCGACCTCACCCGCATGGGCACCTTCGGCGACGCCATCTCGCGGATCGTGCCGATGCGCGTCTTTCCCGCGGAGGTGCGCTACCTCGACCGCATGTCCAACGGCCGGCTCGTCGCCACGACCGAGGAGTACGCCGAGGTCAACAAGCTGACGCTGACCAGCGGTCGGTTCCTCAATGGCGAGGACAACTTCCGCAAGATGAACCACTGCGTACTCGGGGCGGGGCTGGCCGACAAGCTCTTTCCGTTCGAGGATCCGATGGGCAAGTCGGTGGTGCTCCGCTCGCAGGAATACCGCGTGGTCGGTGTCCTCGCCGACCGCATGCCCACCGGCGGCACCGGCGGTAGCCAAGCGGCCGAGGATTACAACAACGACGTGTACATCCCCTTCGAGACCGCCAAAGTTCGCGTCGGTTCGACGGTCGTCATCCGCACCTCGGGCTCCCGCGGCGGTGAAAAGGTCGAAGTCTCGCAGGTGACCCTGACCGTGGACGCCGACTTCGAGACGTCCGAAGGGCGCGAGAAAGTCCGCGCCGTCGGCAACGCCATCAAGGGGATGCTCAAAGAAGATCACCTGCGCGAAGATTGGGCGGTCTCGGTGCCGCTCGACCGCCTCGAAGAAGCGGAGCGGGCGCAAGCGCGGTTCACGTCTTTGCTCGCGGTCATTGCGGCGATTTCGCTCCTCGTCGGCGGCATCGGCATCATGAACATCATGCTGGCCACGGTGACGGAGCGCACCCGCGAGATCGGCATCCGCCGCGCACTCGGGGCGAAGAAGCGCGACATCATTATCCAGTTTTTGGTCGAAGCCGTCGTGCAGACCACCGTCGGTGGCCTTGTCGGGCTGACCGTCGGCGTGATCGCCGCTTTCGGCTTACCGCCGCTGTCGCGCTTCTTTTTCGAGGCGAATTTGCCCGCCCAACTCAGTTGGCAACCGATGGCCCTGTCGGTCGGCGTCTCGATTTTCATCGGCGTGGTCTTTGGCCTTTACCCCGCGTGGCGCGCGGCCAAGCTCGACCCCATCGAAGCGCTGCGGCACGATTGACCGATCCCCGTTAGCCGGACGCGCTAGCGACGGTGGCGGGTGGAGTCTGCGACACCAGCCAGTTGCGACATCTTCACCGCTCCGTCGCTAGCGCGTCCGGCTAACCGCCTCCGCATCGCAGCACCATCCGGATCACCTGCGGGTTACATCGGAACCGCAGCGGTTCCTTCCCGCTCAGCCCGCGGCCGACGACTAGCACAGTGCCGTTTTTCTCGAAGACGCCCATGTCGTAGCGGCGGCCGTAGAGGCTTGGGACGAAGATCGAACCGATGATCGGCACGCGGACTTGCCCGCCGTGGACGTGCCCCGCGAAGATCAAATCGAAGCCATGTTGTTGAGCCCAGGGGAAGCGGTCGGGTGAATGGCTCACGCAGATGCGAAAGCCGCCGGGCGGCGGAGCCGACGGAGCGGGGAACCAAGGCAGTTCGTTGCCGGTGAAGACGCAGCGTTCCCCGCGGATGATCACTTCTTTCGATTCCCCACCGATCATCGCGAACCCGCATTTCGACAGTTCGCCGCGGACCGCTGTGGGCTCGTGATACGCATCGTGGTTGCCGAGGATCGCGACGCCGATTTCGTTCCACTCCAACCGCCCGAAGATGGAGGCGATCCACGCGCGGTGCTCGTCGCTATCGACGTAATCCCCGCCGAGGGCGACGATGTCGGGCTTCGGAAATTGCAGCAGGCGGTCGATGATGGCATCGAACCAAAATTTCGACGGCGTCCCGTGGAAGTGGAGATCCGAGAGGAACAGAATCGACAACCCGTCGAGTTTCTCAGGCAACCTCGGCAACTTCAGCGTCAACTCGGTGACATCGAATTTGAAGACGCAACTCCCCGGCAGATACGTCAACCAGCGCCATTTGCCGTTGCCTCGCGCGGCGTGGCCGAGTCGTTTCCAGAGGTCGAGGGTTTCGGTCCGTTGTTCCAGTATGCAAGCCGGGCGTGGTCGGATGTTGCGATACAGCGTGATGATGGGCAACACCACCGCACCGTAGGCCGCGCACACGGAGTAGTACACGTCTAAGGGGAAGGCCGACTCGTCGGACAGCGCGCGGGGCCCGAGGATCAACGCGAGCGGGAACAGGCCGATGACCGCCCCGGTGAAGAGCCGCCACGGCTTCAGGAAGTGCTTGGGCCAGTATCGGGAATAGAAGACGTTGAGGAGCATCGTCCAGACGCAAGCGTGCCCGACCCAGATAGTTAAGGCGAGTAGGAGTTTCAATGCGACCATTGCGAAGCTCGTTAGCCGGACGCGCCAGCGACGGCTACGAATCGTGCACTCGATGAACTCAGGAAACGCCGTGACCCGGATCGCCGCCGTCGCTGGCGCGTCCGGCTAACAAATCATGCCAACGGCAGTCTTCGACGCCCGACCAGCGACACCACCACCAATACCGCGAAGCTGAGCGGGATCGTCACGATCCCCGGTTGGCTGAACGGGACGGGCGATTGCTCGGCGGGCAATCCGTAGACATCCTTGAAAGTATCGCCGCTGAGCAGGATCCACCCCAGCGATGTCAGCATCCCGACGGTGATCGACGCGATGATTCCGTTCGCCGTCGTGCGCTTCCAGAAGAGCAGCATCACGAGCGCGGGCAGATTCGCCGACGCGGCGACGCTGAACGCCCAGCCGACGAGGACGTTCACGTTCATCTTCTCGAAGACGATCCCGAGCAGCACCGCGACGAGGCCGACGCCGACGGAAGCGAGTTTGCCGATGCGGACCTTCGCCCCGTCGCTCAGGTTCATCTTCAGCGTGCCGCCGAGGAGGTCGTGGACGATGGCTCCGCTCGCCGCGACGAACAACCCGCTGACGGTGCCGAGCACGGTGGTGAACGCCACGGCGGAGATCAGCGCGAACGGCCAAGTGCCGAAACTCTTGGCGAGTAGCGGCGCGGCCATGTTCGAGTTGCTCACGTCGAGCGACCCGCCGGTCATCGCCCC
>JANOSQ010000636.1:0-6317 GCA_031415915.1 Fimbriiglobus sp.
CTCGTACAAGCTCGATAAAGGCGACGTGCTCGCCATCGTGGCCGAGGAGATCATCGCCCCGGCGAACACGCCGGTGCCGGTGCGACTCCCCGATCAATTCAACGCCACCGCCGCGCTCGGCTTCCCGGTTCCCGTCTCCGATGACGGGACGATTTCGATCTCCCGATTGCCCGCGATCAACGTCCGCGGCAAGACGTTGGCCGAAGTCGAGCAACTCATCAAAGACACGGCCAGCGGCAAGAACGGTGGCCCGGAGTTGGTGAACCCGAAGAATGCCCGCGTCACGGTGCAACTGCTCCAGAAGCGAATCTACACGGTGACGGTCGTCCGCGAAGACACGCAACCCGTGCCGATCACCGGTCAAGGCGGCGTGTTTTTGGGCGCGAACAAGAAAGGGAACGGCTACACGCTGAAACTGCAAGCGGGCGAGAACGACGTCTTGCACGCGCTCAACGCCAGCGGTGGCCCGCCGGGTTTGGACGCCAAAAACGAGATCGTCATTCTGCGCGGGCAGTACGACCCCAACGACCCCGCGAAGAGCACGACCCGCATTCCGCTGCGGCTCTACCCGGAGCAGCAACTCACGATCACCGAAGCCGACATCGTGCTGAAGGACGGGGACGTTTTGACGATCGAATCGCGCGACAGCACCGCGGAAGTCTTCTACGTCGCGGGGGTCGCCGGCTCCCGGCAATTCAGCCTGCCGCGGGACTACGACCTCAACGTCATCCAGGCGCTCACGCTCGTCGGCGCCCCGCTCGCCAACGGCGGCTTCACGCAGAACGCCTTCGTCGGCAACGCCGTCAACAGCGGGTTGGGTTCGCCCTCCCCCGCCCTGCTGACCGTGCTGCGGCCGTTGCCCAACGGCCGGCAGATCCCGATCAAGGTCGATTTGAACCGCGCCTTGCGCGACCCGCGCGAGCGGCTCCGCGTGCAGGGCGGCGACATCCTCGTCATGCAAGAGCGCCCCGGCGAAGCCGTGTTCCGCTACCTCACGCAGACGATCCGATCGAACACCACGAGCGATCCGATCCGCAACGGCAGCCTGACCGGCGTGGTGAATTTCAACAACCCGTAGCCGGGAGTGCCTCGACTTCCAGCCTCAGTCCCAATGCGACCGACCACTTCTGGAGCGTCGCGAGGGTCGGGTTCAGCATCTTTCCCGTTTCCAAACGGGAGAGCGCCGGTGGGTCGATACCCATGCGGTCGGCGACTTCCGCCAGAGTTAGCCCTTGGCTCTCACGCGCGATTTTGAACCGGGCGAGCAAGTTCAGTGTCGCGGCGAAATCCTTTGAATTCAGAGTGCCTACCGGCATACGAGGGATCGGATTCGCCGCGTGCGTGGCGCGTGCCGCAGCTTCTTCTGCCCTTTGCTCGGGGGTCCATTGGGGCTTGGTCGGCGGCTTCATGGCGCTACTCCATCGGTTCGGGGACTTCATAGGCGGTAATCGGACGGAGGATGAGCGGGTCGTCCAGATTCGAAATCTCGAACACGACCGCGATGAATCGGCCGGTGAGTGTGAAACCGAAGGCGATGGGCCGGCCCGATGAATCGCTCACATCGAACGAAGTCGAGTCATCGAACAATACCGAATCGACCTCGTCGGCCGATAGGTCGTACTCGGCGATGCGGTGTTACTGCCCTCGTCCTCCGGGTCGTCCCAGTCGATCAAGGCATCGCGGAGATCCATTCGATACCCTCATGCATGTTGTATTCTAACACAATGCCGTACTCCGTCAATCGCGTTGCGTTCGTAACCCCACCTCACGCCGTGGCGATCACCACCGTGTAGCCCCGGTTCTCGACCGAATCGACTTGGCCGAACATCTCGACGATCTCGGGGATCGTCCGCACCGGCATCTTGGTCACGAAGTAGAATCGCCCGCCGGGGCGGAGGACTTCGCGGCCGGTCGCGATGAACATCCGGCCGACTTCGGAATTCGCGTAGTACGGCGGGTTCGCCAGCACGACGTCGAACTCGCCGACGGGGATGTCGAGCAGGTCGGCGCTCAGCAGCAACTTGAAGTTCTCGACGCCGTTCGCTTTCGCGTTCAACTCCGTCAATTTCAACGCCCGCGCGTTGCTGTCCACGAATAGCACCGACCCCTTCGGCCCGGCCGCGACGCTGGCCAAGCACCCCACCGAACCGTTGCCGCAGCCGAGGTCGAGGATCTTGTCGCCGAGGCGGACATCCGCCACTTCGAGCATCGCCCGGGACCCCGCATCCATTTGCCCGTAGCTGAAGGTGCCGGGCCAACTGGCGAATTGCTGGCTCGGCCCGTCGTTGATCTTCGCGTGGAAGGTCATCTCGTGTCGGCGCTTCGGTTGATCCCCCTCGCGGCTGCTCCAGAAACACGAGCCGAATTCGCTCCGCGGAGCTTCGCTGCACTTCCCGAACACCTTTTTGTGGAGCTTGGCGAAGGTGTCATCGCGCCGGTATTCCGAGAACGTGATGAACTTGCCGCCTTGTTCGAGGAGGTGGAAACCCTGCTCGACGATGTCGAGTTTCAACTCGCGGTCGGCTTGGGCCGCGCTCGGGAAGAGGATGGTTTTGAACAGTCCCGGCACGTCCCACAAGTCGCCGTGCACGACCACGTCCGCTTCGAGATTCTCTTGGGCGAGTTTCTCGCGGAGGCGCTGGGCTTGGAAAAAATCCATCTGGAAGCAAGTGACGCGCAGGCCCGCGAGCGCTGCGACGACCTGCGTGACCGGCCACGGCGCCCCGAGCGCGATGAGCACGGGCGACTCGATTTTGGATCGCACGATCGGGAGTTGGTCGATCAGATTCTTCATGGCAGCGGGTATCGGGGTTCGGGTTCCGGGTTTCGGGATAAAGAGAAATTGAATTGCTGCGACCGGGAAACAGAAACGCCTCCGGAGATCCGGAGGGCGTCCTTCTGCGATAACCGAAACCCGGAACCCGACACCCGACTTATTTCGGCTTCCCTTCCACGTATTCTTTCAATTCCAAGGTCGCTTCCGCCCCTTGGATGCTGTAGCTCAGCTTCACGATCCCTTTGCCGGGGGCGAAGTAATATTTTACGCTCGTCTCGGTGCCGGCGATGTTGAACTTCTGCCCTTCGACGTAGACGCACTCCACGTCTTTGTCCATCAACTTGATCTTGACCGGGTCGCCGATTGCGAACTCCCCCGTGACGGCTTGCGCTTGCACTTTGCTGTTGACGGACCACTTCGCGCCCTTGGCTTTCGGGACGAGCTTGCCGTCTTTGGTTTCGAGTTCGAGGATCTTCACCGGCGGTTCGATCGCGGTGGCGTTGATCTTCGTGCGGTACACGCCGTCGGCTTGCACCTTCACCGATTCCGAGGCGACGGGCTTGCCGTTGGCGATGGTTTCGAGTTTCGTTTCGCCGGCGGTCATCGCCCCGACTTGGACCGTCACTTCCGATTCGCCGACCTTGTAGACCCACTTGCTGCCTTCCTTGAGGGGGAAGTACTCGGTGGTCAGGGCGGCGGCGGCGGGCGGGGTGACGGGTGGCACCACCGGCGGCGTTTGGCCGACGACGAACCCGGCGAGCAGTGCGAAACTGAGACCGAGGAGCAATTTCCGCATACGACGACTCCGGTGGATGGTGCGTGGATCGGCTTTCGTCCCGTCAGTATACAAAAGCGGGGCCGCGCGAATAGCGGTATCCTGTACTACGTTCGACCCCTTGAGGAGGGTTCACCGATCGGCGCACTCGTCCAATCCACCCGCCTCGGCTCGACGGCGGTCGTCGCGCTCCACCGCCCCGACAAGCGCAACGCGCTGAGCCGCGCGCTGATCGCCGAACTCCACGCCGCCTTCGAAGCCGCCGGGGCCGACGCGTCCGTCCGGTGCGTGATCCTCACCGGGAGCGGGACCGCCTTCTGCGCCGGTATGGATCTCGACGAACTCCGCGCGACCGTGGAATCGTCCGTCGAACCCGAGATCCTTTGGGCAGATGCCCGGCGCTTGTCCGCGCTGTACGAACTCATCTCCACCTTCCCGAAACCGACCACGGCGGCGGTCAACGGCGCCGCCGTGGCGGGCGGTGCCGGACTGGTTACGGTGTGCGATCTGGCCCTCGCCGTGCCCTCGGCGAAGTTCGGCTACCCCGAAGTCCGGCGCGGCTTGGTCGCGGCCATGGTGCTCCCCCACCTGCTCCGCCACGTCGGCGAACGCGCGGCCCGTTGGCTCCTGCTCACGGGCGAATTGATCGACGCCTCGGAAGCGCAGCGAGTCGGGTTGATCAACGCCGTGGTCGAGCCGGCAGCGTTGATGGACACGGCGATGCAATGGGCGGGCTGGCTCGCGGAGGGCGGGCCGAAGGCGTTGGCGACGACCAAATCGCTGCTGGCCCGATGTTCGCATCAGGCGATCCCGACGGCTGAATTGGCGAAGGCGAGCGCCGAACCCCGGCTCACGGACGAATGCCGGGAGGGGTTGAGCGCGTTCTTCGCGAAACGACCGGCGGAGTGGGCGAAGCCCGATTGATCACTCCACTCCGACGCAACAAATCTGATTGCTCCCGGCGATGGTTCGCACGAACGCGATCCGCTTCCCGTCCGGACTGAACACGCACGCTTCGGGGCGAGGCGGTTCCTCCCGTTTCGCTGTCAACGGGGTGACAGTGCCCGCGAGGGTGTCGATCAAACTCACCGAACCATCGGCGACGCAGGCCACCCGCCGGCCGTCGGGGTGCCAGGTGAACGCTGACGCCATCGGGGCCGGGCTGTCTGTGACTGGCTGCGGTTCGCACTCGGCCGGGTTCATCGTCCAAAATTGCGCGACGCCGCGGTCATCCCTCATGAAATAACCGATTTTCGACCCGTCCGGGGAACTGCGCAGCCAATGGCGCGGCCCTTGGATCCCGGGGTATTTGCGGAGCGTCGTGCGTGTCAACCGGTGCTGGACGAAGCCTCTCCGTAACAGTTCGACGAGGAAGAGTTCGACCATCGGACCATTTGAAGTATGCACCGTCCCTTGGAACGCGAGGCGGCACGTCGTGCCGATCCAGGCTTCTTCGCAAGCGCGAGAAATTTCGTCCGAGTCAAGTCGCGGGTTCGCCGTGGTGCGGGTGACGAGCTTGCTGAAGTATCCGCCGTCGTGGTTGCGCGGGTGCGTCTTCGGCACAGTGACCGGATGATTCGGAAAGGCGATGCCGATGTTGCGCTGGCCGTCCTTCGCCACCTCATCTTCGTAAGTGAAACTGACCCAATCCCCCTTGGGGTGCCAAACGTGAACGTGTGAGCCGCCGCTGAGGGCGCCCGCTGTGAACGGCGGGACGAGATCGCGGGCATCGAGGTTGCTCACGCCGCCGTCGAAGTCGATGACGATCCCTTGTCGGCGACTCGGGCCGTAGCTCCACTCGGCCGTCGGGAATTCCGGGCCGAGGATGCAGGCGACTTTCATTTCCGTGGGATGGCAAGTGGCCACACCGCAGCAAGCCCCGTTGCGGGATTCGTACAGCGTCCGCACTTCGCCGGATCCGACGTGAACCGCTCGAATGGTGGTTCCATCGAAAATAGAACCCGCGGGGTCGGAACGGGTATCGAAGACGATCCATTGGCCGTCGGCGCTCCAGACGTTTGCGTTCGTGAGAACGCGTCCGCCGAAGCCCGAGGTCAAGATCGTCTCGCGGTTCACGGCGCGGTCGGGATGAGGTAGAGCGTGAAAGCGAACGTGGTCGTCTGCCCGCCGGTGCGGATCGTGAGATCGCGCTGGCCGTCGATGTTGCCGACGACGTCGCGCTCATGGATGCGGATCGCGAGCGTCTTCATTTTCTGCACGTTGGCCCATTCGTTCGCGACCGATTCCCGGCTGATGTCGAAGTACGTCAGGTTCGGTGCGCTCGGCAGATCGCGCGGTGGCCGGGGGGCGTGGGTGAAACGCAGGCCTTCTTGCCCGCGCGTGAAGATGGAATCGACGCGGTCCGAACTGCCGATCTTCATGCCCAATTTCTCCGGGCGCAGCAACATCTTGATGCAATCTTCGGTCGTGGCGTTCGAGCGCACGCCGAGGAACATTTGCCAGCCGCTTTCGAGCCAAGCCGGTTCGAGTGCGACCCGCATTTGCAGCCCGCTGCCGACGAACGGACGTTCTTCGTAGGTCGGGTTCTCGACTTCGCTCAACGACGAATCGAGGTACTGCTTCAACTTCCAGAAGCAGCCGCCGAGATCGTCGTGATCATAGCGCGGCAGTTCCGGCGGCCGCGCCGCTTTCGTGAAGACCGACAACTGCCCCACGAGCCGCAGCAGTTCGCGGTAGGCCAACTCTGGGTGAATCCCCGGCACGAAAGCGAGGTGGCTGAGCATGGCGAAGCCTTCGTTCATGTTC
>JANOSQ010000637.1:0-2409 GCA_031415915.1 Fimbriiglobus sp.
GACCCGGCGAAGAAGACCTACTCCGGCTGGGTCGGAAAGCCCGACGCCCCAAAGACGTTCTCCGACAAAACGCTCGCCCCCGATTGGGATGGGATCATCGACACATTCATTTGCGACGGTCACGGCCACGCCCCGGCCAAACCGGCCGAACTCGAACTCGACAATCTCGGTCTGCAGGAAACCGCATTCGCGCCCCTCAACACGAAGCTGCCCGCGGCGGGACCGGCGCCTATCGATGTGAAAGAACGCTCGGTCAAACTGGACGCGGAGATCGCGGCCTTGACTAAAGAGCGCGCCTTGCTCGCGGCGGCGGACGCGTACCCCGTCGCCTACGGCGTCTCGGAAGGAACCCCTTCAGACGCGCGTATCCAGAAGCGCGGCGAGCCGGACAAACTCGGGGAAGCAGTCCCGCGGCGATTCTTAGAAATCCTCGGCGGCGATCCGGTCGCAAAAGGCGGCGGCAGCGGCCGTCGGGATCTGGCGAACTCGATCGCCAGTCCCTCGAACCCGCTGACCGCGCGCGTCTTCGTGAACCGGGTCTGGGGCTGGCACTTCGGCCGCGGCATCGTCCCGACCCCGAGCGATTTCGGCCTTCGCGGTGAATCGCCCACCCATCCGGAACTGCTCGATTGGCTCGCGGCTCGCTTCGTGAAATCGGGCTGGTCGACCAAGGCGCTGCACCGCCTCATCGTGAGTTCGAGAACGTATCAGCTGGCGAGCGACGACGTCGCCGAGAACGCGAAGCTAGACCCCGACAACCGGCTGCTTTGGAAGTACTCCCGGCGGTCCCTCGACGCCGAATCGATCCGCGATGGGATTATGGCCGTGAGCGGGCGTTTGGATCGCGCGAGGCCGGGTGCGCATCCGTTTCCCCCCGTGAGCACATGGGGCTTTACGATCCACGCCCCCTTTTACGCCGACTACGACTCGGATCACCGCAGCGTCTACCTGATGCTGCAGCGCAATCGCCCCCACGCTTTCTTGTCCCTGTTCGACGCTGCCGATCCGAACGCGAGTGCCGCCGAGCGGTTCCCCACCGTGACCCCCAAGCAGTCGCTCTACCTCATGAACTCGATCTTCGTCCACGATCAGGCCAATGCGTTCGCCCGGCGACTGCTGGCCCTGACGGGGGACGACGCCGCCCGCGTCCGCGCCGCCTTCGAGGCGACCCGGGGAACTCCGCCTACGGAGGCGGAAGCGAAGGATTCCCTCGCGTTCGTGCGGGCTTATGCGAAGAAATCGGACGACAAAGGGGCATGGGCCGCGCTTGCTCGGGTTCTATTGACGAGCAATGCGTTCCTTTACGTGGATTGATTGGAGCTCGACGTGACTCAGGACTTTGATCGGCGCGAATGGTTGCACCGGGCCTCGGGCGGGTTCGGCGCGCTCGCACTCGCGGGAATGACAGCCGAAGCCGGGGCGGCCGATTCTACACCCGGCGACCCCCTCGCCGCCCGGCCGGGGCATTTCCCCGCGAAGGCCGATCGCGTCATCTTCATTTACTCCACCGGCGGAGTATCCCAAGTCGACACCTTCGACGAGAAGCCCAAACTGACGACCGACCACGGCAAAACCATCACCGCCAGTCGCTGGCTGAACAAAGCCGGCAAGTTCGACCGCTACCTCATCCGTTCGAAATGGGGCTACAAACCCTACGGGAAGAGCGGGATTCGCGTCAGTGATCTCTTCCCGCACGTCGGCTCGGTGATCGACGATGTGTGCGTGTTGAACGCCATGCACTGCGAGAGCGATGGCCACGACAAGGCCACGCTCGCGGCGCACAACGGTTCGGCGCAAGCGATCCGACCGAGCGCCGGATCGTGGGTCAGCTACGGGTTGGGGACGGTGAATCGGAACTTACCGTCGTTCATGGTGCTCGCCCCCGCACCCCCTTACGGCGGAGCGCAGACGTGGGGGAGCGATTTCCTCCCCGGGTGCCATCAAGGTACCCACGTCGTTCCCGGAGCGGAGCCGCTGCCGAACTTGAAGCCGCGCGTCACCGGTGATGAGCTGCAGTCGATGGAACTCGAGCTGTTGAAGAAGCTGAACCGAAGCCACCTCGAACCGCGTGCGGCCGACCGCGCCCTCGATGCCCGCATCCGATCCTTCGAGACCGCCTTCGGCATGCAGCGCGAAGCGCCGGAAGCGTTCGACCTGAGCAAAGAAACGGACGAGACGCTCAAACTTTACGGCATCGGTCGCAAGACCACGGCGGGGTTCGGCTGGCAATGCCTCGTGGCGAGGAGATTGGCCGAGAAAGGCGTCCGATTCTTGGAGTTGATCGACGTCGGCTCGAGCAACAATTGGGATTCGCACGGCGACATGGCCGACCACGAACGCTTGGCCAAGGCGATCGACCGGCCGATCGCGGGTCTGCTGACCGATCTGAAGCGCCGCGGGATGCTCGCG
>JANOSQ010000638.1:0-2653 GCA_031415915.1 Fimbriiglobus sp.
GGCGGATGTAATCCGGGCAGAAGCCGCCCGGGATGACGATCCCCGCGAAGTCGGCCGCCTTCACATCCTTCGCGGCGGCGTCCGATTTGGCCGGGTAGCCGAGCTTACTCGGATACGTCTTCCCGGCCTCCGGCGCCACCAACACCACATCGGCCCCCGCTTCCTTGAGCCGGTAGACGGGGTACCAAACTTCCATCTCTTGATACTGCTGTTCGAGCAGCACCGCGATGCGCTTGCCGGCGAGGTTCATTTCGCTTGTCTCCGGATAATCGGTGGGAAACCCGGTGGCCCGCCGAGCCCACCGGCTCCGCCGCCCGGAATGCCGGGCATGCCCGGTTTCGGTTTGACCGCCGTGCCCGACTTCGGTGTCGGCTCGAGAATCGTATTCCGCAGCGTCCGCAAGTCGGCGAGCTTCAGGGTCGTCTCGCCGAAGAACTTCGTGTTGGCTTTGATGGTGCCGGTTTCGAGTTTGCCCCGGATCGTGGAATTCTCCGTAACGATCACATCGTACTCGGCGACCTCCTGCCGATCCTTGGGCAGAGAAGCTTGAATCTTGGCGATCAAATCCTCCGCGCGGCGCACGGCTTCCGGGTTGCCGCTCATCATCGCTTTCCGCAGCGCCGGCAGGGCCAGATCCCGCCACGCCAAGAGTTGCTTCTCGGCTTGCTCGCGGGCTTTGAAATCGGCGGAGCCGAGTTCCCCCGCCGCGGCGGTGATCTTCGCTTCCATGCCGTCCGGGTACCGAAACCCGAGTTCGATGGTCACGATTTCGGAGAGCGGCACGGTCAGCTTGCCGTACTTCGTGGCGATCGCGATCTTCCCGTCCAGCAAATAGAGCGGGAGCGTGCTGTTGTCGGCGAAGCCACCCGCGAAGGGGATGCCGGCCGGGTCGTCGGCGCGGGCGGTCGAAGCCGCGAGGATCGAACTCAGAATTAGGGGCCAGCGCATCACGATCGAACTCCGGAGGGTTCGGCGGTCACCCTCACCATGTTCCCATGTTCGGCGGGAAGGTCAACGGGCATTTGCAAGAGCGCCAGCGCAAACGACTTCCCCTGCGTGTCGGTGCGCAATGAACGGCTGGCTCCGCCGGCGAGGGCGTCGTAGAGCATGAAGTTCAAACCGAGCACGTTCGCCGCTTCGAACCGCTCGACCCGGCTCGGGCCGAGCGGGGCGAAGTACGCCGCGACCACCTCGGCCGTGAGGTGACGCTTCAACCACTCGTAGCCGTCCGGCGTGTAGGCGATGATCGCGATGTTGGAATGATTGCCTTTGTCGCCGCTGCGGCCGTGGGCGATCGTAGCCAGGGGCAATTCAACGTTATCGGACATGGGGCAACTCCGATCAAAGTTCCGATTTTTCCGGTATTGTAGTTGCGAACGATGCATACGATGGGCTGGCCCAGGCGGACTTCGGTTCGGCCAATCCGCGTGAAGCTGGTGAAACAAGGAGGTTTGTGCAGGCTTTTCGGGCCTTAACGCGCCCGGCTAACTGTAAGGATCGTATCGCGGTGAAAAAGAATTGTTCTCCGCTCCGGGCATCTTAATCTAAGATTTGAAGATCGACAGGCCGGGCGGTTGCCCCTGTCCAACCATTCGGAGATTCCACCATGACTCTCAGCCGACGACTGTTTTCCTTGGCCTCCTTCGGCCTGCTCGCGACCGCCGCACCGAGTTACGCCGGGTGGAACAACGTGTTCCTCACCGCGTGCAACGACTGCGAACCGCGCACCTCGCAGAAGGTCCAACTGCCGCCGACGCGGACGAGCATGAAGTACGAGAGCACCTCGTACTACGAAACGGTCACCGTGATGCGGCCCGAGAAGTACATCGAAGAAGTGCCGGTGAAAGTGAAGAGCTACTACTACGAGCCGGTGACCACGTACAGCTACCGCAGCTACTACGATTCTTGCTCGCGCCAGTGCCAGCAGATCGCGATTCCCCGGACCTCCGAGGTTCGCCGGGAAGAATGCAACACGGTGATGAAAGCCGTCGAGCGAATGCGAATGGTGCCGGTGCAAGTTCAACGCGAAGTCACCGAATCCCGCCCCGTCTACACCAGCTACGGCCCCGTGACTCGACAATACGGCCCGGTGACGGCAGGCACCCCGCGCGTCGATGAGTACCGCAATCCGAAGGTTCACCAAGACGGCGGGGCGATCCAGTCCCCCAATCTGCCGACCACGCCGATGTACATGCCCGGCGGCACGTCGAACCAGAAGAACGCGGCTCCCGCCCCGGTCCCGACGAACTTCCGCCCGAACGCCATGTCGACCTCCAACGTGAAACTGACACCGACCAAGGTCTACGGTGAAGTGCTGCAGAAGGATCAGAAGACCCCGCTGGCGAATGCCAAACTCGTTTTCGTGAACGTGGCCAACACCGAGAAGCGCGAATACGTCAGTGCCGACGCCTTCGGCCAATTCGAGAAGCCGCTCCCCGCTGGCGAATGGTACCTTTACGTCGGCCCCGGCGACGGCAAAGCCAACCTGCACTCGCAGATCAAGGTGAGCGAAGGCGAACCGAAGGGGTTCAATGTCGTCGCGGCGAAGTGAGACAGTGAAGGCCTGAATCGAGAAGAGGGGGGGGGGGGGATAGGTGTGCCCCCCCCGCAGAGGGTTGTTTATGCGGGCGCGGGGGGAGTTTGTTTTTGGGGG